>NZ_JACAPZ010000016.1:0-10254 GCF_013385475.1 Pseudomonas sp. G5001 | reverse complement strand
ACCGCAGCAACGGATATGCCCACTTCACCCCGCCCAAAAAAGAAGCTTTTATGACAAAAGTTCGGTAGTCCCCAGCGACCCCCGTCTTGGCTATGTAACGCGCTCAACACCGCCAAAAAAGGCGACGTCAGAGCCGCAAGCAGGATGCCAGGAGTGGGGCGAATGGGAACTATGGAACGTTACTCGAAAGTCGGCATGCAGGAGCTCGACCAGCGCCTGTCAAAGATCGTCGAAGCCGCACGCAAAAAACCGGTCTCGGTCTACCGCTATGGCGCACCGTGGGTATGGATCGTCTCCCAGGACGACTGGCAAGGCGCGCTCAAGGAAGTCTCCAGCTACATCCCCGCAGGCCATTCGCTGGTTTTGTTGCGCCCGCAGATCGACGACATCCTCGACCTCCACCGCGACCTGCTCCAGGCCCAACCCGGCACCCAGATCGCCCCCCAGACCGTCTTGCAGATCCTGCTGCTGCAACTCCTGTACTCAGTCCCCAACGAACAGCAACTGCACGAACAACTCAACTACAACCTGCTGTTCCGCTGGTTCGTCGGCCTCGACCTGAATCAGAAAGTCTGGGGCATCAACCTCCTGCAACGCGACATCGCCACGTTCCTGAACAACCCGCAGGCGGTGCAGTTGATCCAGAAAATCATTGGTGAAGTGTTCTGTGGCGCCTTGCTGCACATGCCGGAGTTCTCCCTGAACTTCGCCTTGCTGCACACCTGGCTCGCCCGGCATGGCAACACCTCGATATCCAGCAATTGAACAGGCCAAACGCCGGGCAAACGGCGACGGCAATCATTCTTAGTAGACCAGGGGGCGGTGTGGAGCATCTGTTCAAATCAACGCTGGCGCTGTGCTGGCTGACGCTGGGTGCACTGGCGCAACCGCTACAGGCCGAAGAGCAGGGCACCCAGCCCGAGCCTCCGGCACGGCTGGTGGACGTCAACGAGTACTTCGTGCGCGGCAACACCGTGCTCGACGCTCGTGCGATCGAAGAGGCGGTGTACCCGTTTCTCGGCCCGCAAAAGACCCTCGCCGACATCGAAGGCGCCCGGGATGCCTTGCAGAAGATCTATCAGGCACGCGGCTATCAGTCGGTGTTCGTCGAACTGCCGGAGCAGAAGGTCGATGACGGAATCGTCTACCTGCAGGTCAGCGAAACCAAGATCGGGCGCGTCCGCGTGGTCGGCGCCAAGCACTATTCGCCGGTGGAAATCCGCGACGAAGTACCCGGCTTGAAGGAGGGCGCGGTTCCGGATTTCACCAGCGTGCAAACCCAACTCGCCGGCCTCAATCGCAGCGCCGGGCGGCAGGTCACGCCGCTGGTCCGCGAAGGCCAGCGCCCCGGCACCATGGACGTCGACCTGCAGGTGGAAGACCAGAACCCCTGGCACGCCAGCCTCGGCCTGAACAACGACTACAGCGCCGACACCAAGGAGCTGCGCAGCGTCGCGACCCTGGGTTACGACAACCTCTGGCAACTGGGCCACAGCATTTCCCTGACGTACTTCACCGCACCCCAGGACAGCGACAACGCCAAGGTCTGGTCGGGCTCCTACACCGCGCCGCTGACTGATCGCTGGAGCCTGCAGTTCTCCGGTTATCAGTCCGACAGCAACATCGCCACCATCGGCGGCAGCAACGTGTTGGGCAAGGGCCATTCCTATGGCGTGTCGGCGATCTACAGCCTGCCGGCCGGTGGCAATTGGGCCAATTCGTTCTCTGCCGGGGTCGACTTCAAGGACTTCAAGGAGCAGATGAAGTTTGGCGGCAGCACGGACGATATCCCGCTGAAGTACGCACCGCTGACCTTCGGCTACAACGGCTACCGCTACACCGAGCAGTCGCAATTGGGGCTGGGCTTGAGCCTGGTGGTGGGTACCCGTGCGTTCTTCGGCTACGGCAGCGACGCCGAGGAGTTCCAGTACAAGCGTGACAAGGCCAGCCCGAGTTTTGCGGTGCTCAAGGGTGACCTGAATTACACCTACACCTTCGGCAACGACTGGCAGTCGGCGTCCAAGGCCGGCTTCCAGCTGGCCTCGGGGCCGCTGGTGTCCAACGAGCAATATTCCGCTGGCGGCGCTACGTCGGTACGCGGGTATCTCGCCGCCGAGCGCACCGGCGACGAAGGCTACCTGTTGTCCCAGGAGCTGCGCACGCCGTCCCTGGCCAAGTTTCTCGGCAGCTACGTGCAGGAGTGGCGCTTCTACGCGTTTGCCGAAGGCGCACGCCTGCGCCTGCATGACCCGCTGCCCGAGCAGGAAGACGAATACAGCCTGGCCAGTGTCGGCCTCGGCACCCGCGCCAGTTTGAGCAAGTGGTTGTCCGGCAGCCTGGATTGGGGCTACCCGCTGCTTGAAGGCCCAAATACCCAGAAACAGGACTCGCGACTGCACTTCAGTGTGCAGGCGACTTTCTGACCCCTTTTTTCGGAGACTCCTGACATGCAACGCCTATTTCTGAGCCTGTTGATCTGCCTGGGCTTCGCGCTCCCGGCCACCGCCCATGCCTGGTGGCAGGACGATTGGCACTACCGTAAACAGATCACGGTGGACACCACCTCCCAGGGCGCAGCCATCAGCCAGGCCCTGGGCCGCACCGCGCTGCTGGTGCGCCTGCACACCGGCAACTTCAGCTTTGACGGGGTCAAGGACGACGGCGCCGACCTGCGCTTTGTCAGCGCCGACGACAAGACCGTGTTCAACCACCAGATCGAAAGCTTCGACCCGCTGATGGGCATGGCGCTGATCTGGGTCGATGTGCCCAAGGTCGAAGGCGGCCAGCGCCAGGACCTGTGGATGTACTACGGCAACCAGAAGGCGCCGGCCACCGCCAACGGCCAGTTGACCTTCGACCCGAACTACACCGCGCTCTACCACTTCGACGGCGCCAACGGCACGCCGCCCCGGGACACCACGGCCTACGGCAACACTGCCGTGAACGCTACCGGTGCGAGCATCGACGGCGTGATCGGCCGGGCCTTGCAGTTCAGTGGCCAGCCGTTGCTGCTGCCAGCCAGCCCGTCGCTGCAACACGCAGCGGGCGGCGCCTTCACTTTCAGCGCCTGGTTGCGGGTCGACCAGGCCAGCGGCGAGCAAGTGGTGGTGGCCCGTCGCGAGGGCGCCCACAGCCTGTTGCTGGGCTTGAACCAGGGCATGCCGTTTATTGAAATCGACGGCCAGCGCGCCGTCTCGACCCAGCCGCTGAACCCCGGCCAATGGCAGCACCTGGCGTTCACCGCCGAGGGCGACAAGGTCTTGCTGTACGTCAATGGCCGTGAGACCGCGACCCTCGCAGTGGCGATGCCGGCGTTCAATTCGCCACTGGCCATCGGTGCCGATTTGCCGGAAGCCGCCGGCGGGCACCTGCCGTTTAACGGGGCCATGGACGAACTGCGCTTGTCCAAGGTCGCGCGCCCGGCAGCCCTGTTGCTGGCCGATGCCACGGCCCAGGGCGCCGAGTCGAAACTGGTGGCCTATGGCGTGGATGAAGAACAGTCGGGCTTCGGCTTCGGCAGCCTGGGGTTCCTGCTCAAGGCGGTGCCGGTGGATGCCTGGGTGATCATCCTGGTGCTGGTGGGGATGATGTTCCAGTCGTGGTTCATCATGCTCCGCAAGAACCGCCAGGTCAGTCGCGTGAGTGCTGCCAACGATATCTTCCGCGAGCAATTCGCACAGATCGGTACGCGCCTGGAGATGTACTACGACGACGCGTTGCTGGCTGAGCGCCTGACCCATTCCTCGCTGTGGCGCCTGTACCGGGTCGCGGTCAAGGAAATCCGCACTCGCCGCGCCCAGGGCGCCGACACCTCGTCGGTCTCGGCAGCCACCATCGAAGCCATCCGCTGCTCCATGGACGGCGTGCGTACCCGGGAAAACCAGCAACTCGGCGCCAAGCTGTCGACCCTCTCCAACGCGATTGCCGGTGGCCCGTATATCGGCCTGCTCGGCACCGTGCTGGGGATCATGGTGGTGTTCCTCGGCACGGCGATGGCCGGCGACGTGAACATCAACGCCATCGCCCCGGGTATGGCGGCGGCCTTGCTGGCCACGGCCATGGGCCTGTTTGTCGCGATCCCCGCGCTGTTTGGCTACAACCGCCTGATTACCCGCAACAAGGAAGTCAGCGCCGACATGCGCGTGTTCGTCGACGAGTTCATCACCCGCCTGGCGGAGATGCACGGCGAGAGCCAGCACAGTGAAGCGGCGCACCGTCGCGACCACCACGCCCACGTCCCGGCCTGAGGAGAATCAGCATGGCTTCCGTGAATGCCTCCCACGACGATGACGATGACGCACCCGTCGACAGCATCAACATCACGCCCCTGGTGGACGTGCTGATGGTGGTGTTGGTGATGTTTATCCTCACCGCCACCGCCCAGGTCTCGGGGATCCAGATCCACCTGCCCAAGGCCAGTGCTTCGGTATCGCTGTCCGAGGCCAAGACCAAGGCCATCTCGGTGAACGATGGCGGCCAGGTGTTTCTCGACGCTTACCCGGTGACCTTGCCTGAGCTGGAAGAGCGCCTGCGCATCGAGAAAGCGCTGAACCCGGACTTCCCGGTGATCGTGCGCGGCGACGCCATGGTGCAGTACCAGAAGGTCATCGAAGTACTCGACCTGCTGCGTCGCCTGGAGCTGTCCCAGGTCGGGCTGGTCACCGGCAAACCGAGCCAGGGCTGAGTCATGACCGCACAGATGCCGATCGCGCCGACGCCCCTCAAGAACAAGCCGCCATTGCGCCCGCTGAAGTGGGGCATTGGCCTGCTGCTGGGCGCCGTGGCTGCCTGGTTTCTCTGGCAGTGGGCCAATGACATGAGTGGCGTGCGCCGTGAAGCGCCCAAGGTGCCGACGATTATTCCGTTGCCGCCACCGCCACCACCGCCGCCGGAAAAACCCAAGGAACCGGAGCCCGAGGTGCAGGAAAAAATCCCCGAGCCGGAACCCACGCCAACTCCCGATGAGGTCAAGCCCGAGGAAGAAGCACCGCCTTCACCGGCGGACGACCTGGCCAACCCGATGCAGTACCGACGGTTTCAACATCGGTGCCGGCAAGGGCGGCGGCATGGCCGGTTCCGGTGGTGGCGGGCTCGGTACCGGGACGTTCAAGCAGTACCTGGCCGGGGTGTTCCAGCGCCTGCTGCGGGAAGACCCGGAGTTGCGCAAGAAGGCCTACACGGTGCAGGCCGACCTGTGGCTGAGCGCAGACGGCGAGGTGACGCGCGTGGAGCTCGCCAAGTCCAGCGGCGACGCCGACACCGACGCCCAGGTGCTGGCCGCGTTGCGTGCCACACCGCGGCTGAAGGAACGCACACCCGCCTCAATGACCCTGCCGGTACGCCTGTCCCTCAAGGGCCGGCGCCCGGATTGATCGAACCCTTTTTTGCAGTTTTCTACAGGAGTTGTGTGCAGATGATTTCCCACGTGAATCGATTGACCCTGGCGGTCGGCATGGTCATCGCGACCCTGGTCGGCCAGGCGACGGCCGCCGCCGCGCCTTCGGAAAACGCCACGATCAACCTGATCCGCCTGCTGGTGCAGCAAGGTGTGCTCAAGCAGGAACAGGCCGACGGGCTGATCGCCCAGGCTGAAAAGGAAGCCCGGCAGGCACGCCAGGCCAGCACCGCCACGGCGGTAGCGGCAGGCCCAGTGGCGGCCCCCGGCGATGTGCGGGTGCAGTACGTGCCGGCCGCGGTGCGCGACCAGATTCGCGATCAGGTCAAGGCCGAGGTCATGGCCACCGCCAAGCAGGAAAACTGGGCCCAGCCCAACACCTTCCCGGAGTGGGTCTCGCGCATCAGCTTCGACGGCGATATTCGCCTGCGGGATGAGTCGCGCTATTTCTCGGGCAACAACAGCAATGAAATCGTCGATTACGCCAAGCTCAACGACAGCGGCCCCTACGACGTGAACAAGAACACCAACACCAAATTGCCGCCGCTGCTCAACACCCGCGAAGACCGCGAGAACCTGTTCCGCCTGCGCGCCCGCCTGGGCATGAAAGCCGTGATCTCGCCGGAATGGACCGCCGGCATCCGCCTCGGCACCGGCAACGACAACAACCCGGTGTCCACCACCCAGACCCTGGGCGGCGGCTTCGGCAAGAAAGACATCTGGCTCGACCAGGGCTACCTCACCTGGAAGACCACCGACTACATGACCCTGACCGCCGGACGTTTTGCCAACCCGTTCTATTCCACCGACATGATGTATTCCGGCGACCTCAACTTCGACGGTGTGGCGGCGATCTTCAACCACAAGCTCAACAGCGACTGGGGCCTGTTCGGCACCCTCGGCGCGTTCCCGGTGGAATACAGCCCCGACACCGCCACCACCAACGGCTTCGACAAGGACGAGAGCGAAAACAAATGGCTGTTCGGCGGGCAGATCGGCGCCGACTGGAAGATCAACCGCAGCAACAGCCTGAAGGGCTCGATGGCCTACTACCACTTCGGCGATATCCAGGGCGAACGCTCCAGCCCTTGCTCGCCGTGGGCCGGCCAGCCGGCGTGCGATACCGATGGCACGCGCCTGGCCTTCATGCAGAAGGGCAACAGCGTGTTCCTGCTGCGAGACATCACCCCCAACCCGGCAACGCCTGGCCTGACCCCGCAACCGCAATTCGTCGGCCTGGCGTCCAAGTTCAATGTGCTGGACCTCAACCTGGCGTGGGACAGCGAGCTGCCGGAGGACCTCAAGCTGCGCAGCCAGACCAACTTCATCCACAACCTGGCCTACGACAAGGGCGAGATGCTCAAACGCAGCGAAGGCCAGATCGTCAACAACCTCAACAGCGACGGCCAGTTTGAAAGTGGCGGCAATGCGCTGCTGGTGCAGTTCACCCTCGGCAGTGCGCTGGAGATGCGCAAGAAGGGCGACTGGAACGTGCTGGCCGGCTACAAATACATCCAGCCGGATGCCTTGCCGGACGGCTTCAACGACTCCTCGTTCCACCTCGGCGGCACCAACGCCAAGGGCTATTTCATCGGCGCCAACTACGGCCTCGACAAGAACATCTACGCCAGTGCCCGTTGGCTCAGCGCCTCCGAAGTGTATGGCGCGCCGTTTGAAGTGGATGTCATGCAACTGGAACTCAACACGCGCTTCTGATGCGCCGGAGAAAGCTCATGAACACGCGAATTTGCGGCCTGCTTCTACTGCTCGTTACCACCGGCGCTTCGGCTGAAGGCATGGAGGAGCGCCTGCGCACTCAGCTGCGCAGCACCACCCAGCAGTTGCAGGCGCTGCAAAGCGAGCAGGCCCAGGCCAGTGCCGCACGCATCGCCGCCGAAACCCAGGCCAAGCAGGCCCAGGCGCAGGTCAAGCAACTGACCGCCGAACTGGAAAAGACCCGTGGCGTGGCCGAGCAACTGGTGGGCCAGCAACAGAGCCTGCACAGCCAGGCCCAGGCCCAGGTGGCCGCGAGCAATGAGCAGGTGGGCAAGTTCAAGAAAGCCTATGAAGACTTGCTGGTAATCGCCCGGGGCAAAGAAACCGAGCGCGCACGTTTGCAGGCGCAACTCACGGAACGTGACACACAAGTGCAGCAATGTTCAGTCAAGAATCAACAGATGTACGACGTGGCCCAGCAGTTGCT
Source organism: Pseudomonas sp. G5001 (assembly GCF_013385475.1). NCBI lineage: Bacteria > Pseudomonadati > Pseudomonadota > Gammaproteobacteria > Pseudomonadales > Pseudomonadaceae > Pseudomonas > Pseudomonas sp. G5001. The sequence continues at coordinate 2,656 of NZ_JACAPZ010000016.1, read as the reverse complement.
GACGGCCTACGAAAAAATCGACGTGGCCGACGTGATGAGCATCCGCCAACCGTTCGCCAGCAGCACCCGGGTCAAGTTCGAGGAACTCGCCCAGGGTTTTGGTGACGGCCTTTACCTTAATCGGTTCGATGCTCCACAGACCGTCACTAATCATTGATCGACAAGGAAGATACCCCTATGAGCGACGTACAACTGATCACCAGCGTGACCCCGCAAGCCTTGACCGAGCTGCTGCAGGAAGCCGGCTACCGGGTCAACCAGACCGAGCAGAACGGCATCGTGCAATTGCTCAGCGCAAGCCAGGGCATTGGCTTCGCCGTGCGTTTCGGCAACCCGGCGGCAGAGCAGGGCAGCTACGTGGACTTCACCTACAGCTGCGCGCTGCGGGTGCAGGGCGAATTGCCCGAGGGGCTGGCCCAGGTCTGGAACGCTTCCCGACGTTTTGCGCGGTTGTCGTTGCAGGGTGAGTTCCTGCTGATGGAGATGGACGTGGTGGCCGCCGGCGTGGGTGCGCCGTACTTGCGCAATCAGCTGGAATTGTGGGACCGCCTGCTGCAGGAATTCATCGTCTACCTGCGTGAATACAGCCAGCAAGCCGCCCAGCTCCAGGCCGGGTCCGCGCCTGCTGTCGACGCGCGCGAAGAGGCGCCTGCCCTGTGAAGAAACCAGCCCTGGTGGTCGGCGCTGGCGCCCTGGTGGTGCTGGCGGTCGCGGTGGGGTTGAGCCTGCGGCCGGGCAGTGACCCGGTCGCAGCCCAGCAGCCGGCGCCGGTGGCCGTGAAGGACGGGCCGGCGGTGGCGCGCCTGGGCAACCAGCAGATCGACCTCGCCGAACTCAAGTCGGTGTTGGCCGCCTTGCCGACGGAAACCCGCGAGCAGTTGCGTGGCAACCGTGGCTCCCTGGAAACCTGGCTGCGTTCGCGCCTGGCGCAAAAGGCCGTGCTTGAACAGGCCGATGCCCAGGGCTGGCGGCAGCGCCCGGAGGTGGAGCAACAGACCCGCGCCGCCACCGAGCAGATCGTGTTTCGCGACTACATGTTGTCGGTCAGCCAGGTGCCGACGGATTACCCCAGCGCCGCTGAATTGCAGCAAGCCTATGACAGCGGCAAGGCACAATGGGTAACGCCGCCGTTGTACCAGGTCAGCCAGATTTTCCTGGCCGTGAGCGACCCGCAAACCGTCGACAATGTGCGCCGCCAGGCCCAGGAGTTGAGCCGCAAGGCGCAGGCCTCGCCAGGCGAATTTTCCGCCCTGGCCAGCCAGTATTCCCAGGACCCCGACAGCGCCCGGCGCGGTGGCGATTCCGGGATGCAGCCATTGCAGCAATTGGTGCCTGAAATGCGCGGTGTGGTGGCGCGGCTCAAGACGGGCGGGGTGTCGGAGCCGGTGCAGAGTGCGGCGGGTTTTCACGTGCTCAAACTCACTGGGCAACAACCGGCGCGCACGGCCACGCTGGATGAACTGCGTGGCCGCCTGACCGAGGCCTTGCGTGCGCAACGCCAGGAGCAGATTGCCAAGGCCTACCTGGAAGGCATGCTCAATACCGCGACCTTGAGTATCGACGGCGCCGAGCTGAACAAGGTGCTGGAGTAAAACCGTATCACCGCATTGGATGCACAGTACCCACAAGACAGGGAGTCTCCCATGGTATTTGTTGAACCGGCTGTACCCCACGGCGTCGCGCCTTATCGTGCGTCGACCGAATCCCGCGAGGCCTGGCTGGCCCTGGCGGCCGCGATCGAGCCCGAGGTGGCGCAGTATTTCCTGATCAGCGCCCGCTGTGGGTGTTTCATGCAGGCGGCTCGCAGCCTCAATATCAAGGCCACGCAGTTGCGCAAGCGCCTGGCGCAGCTGGAAGAGCAACTGCGGCGTTCGCTGTTCAGCTATCAGGGCAATGTCCTGGCCCTGAGTCGTGAAGGGCAGCAGTTGCAGGCGCAGTTGATTGCCCTGGCGCATGAGCGACGCTTGCCGGTGCTGGAGCAACCGTTGATTCGGCTGGCGGTTGCCGAGTCGATCCTGCATGACATTCTGGGGCGCGACCTGATTGCGCTGTTGCGGCGCAATGCGAGTGTGCGGCTGGAGATCATTTCCATCGACAGCGAGTTGGGGTTGCAGGCGCTGGATGCGGATGTGGTGGTGTGGTTGTCGGGGATGGATTCGCCGGGGGCGGGGCCGAGTTTTGCCATTGGGGCGCCAGAGGTGTTGGCGCGGTTGGATTATTCGCCGCATATTGCCAAGCGGTATTCGCGGTTGGCGGTGCGGCCGGACAGCATTGAAGACCTTGCGGATTATATGTTGGTGCAGTGGCAGCCGGACCGGCAGGTGGAGGCGCTGCGGCCGTGGAATAGCCTGGTGGAGCAGCGGCTGGCGGGGGTGGTGCGGGTGGAAGCGTATCCGCTGATGCTGGAGATGATTCGGTGCAGTGCGTGTATTGGGTTGTTGCCGCGGTACATGAGTTGTTTTGATCGTGGGTTGACGGCGTTGGATGGGGTATTTCTGGAGGGGATGCAGCGGCAGGTCTGGATGGGGGTGAGTGCTGATGTGCGGCATCCGCTGGAGGTGGGGTGGGTGGTGGAGATGATTCGGAATACGTTTCTTGAGCGGGGGGAGTGGTTTGATTGATTGATTGATTGATTGAGTACATATCCGTTTCTTCG
>NZ_JACAPZ010000015.1:148193-148351 GCF_013385475.1 Pseudomonas sp. G5001 | reverse complement strand
TCACAGGATGTATTCCCACGCAGAGCGTGGGAACGATCAACTGTGCGAGCCTGCGAAGATCAACTGAGGGAGCTGTCGAGCTTTAGCGAGGCTGCGATGGCGGACTGGCAGGCGACATCTTTATTGCCTGACAGGACCTCTTCGCAGCCTCGCTGAAG
>NZ_JACAPZ010000015.1:357-148085 GCF_013385475.1 Pseudomonas sp. G5001 | reverse complement strand
GCGAGCCTGCGAAGATCAACTGTGGGAGCTGTGTTGCCCATCACATATTTTTAGGCCGATCCAGCTTGCGCGTCATGGTGTACACCGCCACGCCGGCCGCCAGGATGCCCGAGGCCGCGCCGACCGCCAACGCCCAGCGCGGGCCAAGATGGTCGGCCACCCAGCCCACAATCGGTGCGCCAATCGGTGTGCCGCCCAGGGCCACGCCCACCCGCAGGGCGATTACCCGGCCGCGCATGGAAGGTTCGGTGGTGAGTTGCATCAGGCTGTTGGTGGTGTTGCTGAAGGTCAGGGCGCCCACGCCGATGATCACCAGCGCCCCGGCGAACAACCAATAGTTCGGGGCAATCGCCGCCAGCGTGCAGCCCACCCCGAATACCAGCGCGCCGATCAACAACGCCTTGAAGTGTGGCCGCTCGCGACCGGCTGCGAGCAGCGCCCCGGCAACGGTGCCGATGGCCAGGGTCGACGTCAGCAGGCCATAGCCGCGGGCATCGGCGTGGAACACGGTGACGGCCATGGTCGAGATGAAGATCGGAAAATTCATGCCGAAGGTGCCGATCAAGAACAGCATGATCAGGATCGCCATCAGGTCCGGCCGCGCCCACACATAGCGCAGGCCTTCAGTCAGACTGCCCTTGGTGCGCAGCGCCCGCAGGCTGGTGTGCAGGCCGGAAACCCGCAGCAGAAACAGCGAGGCCAGCACCGCGAAAAAGCTCGCGCCATTGAGCAGGAACGCCCAGCCGGTGCCCACCGACGCGATGGTCACGCCGGCCACCGCCGGGCCAATCATGCGCGCCATGTTGAACGAGGTGGAATTGAGCGCGATGGCATTGGACAGGTCCGCTTCGCCCACCAGCTCTGCCACGAATATCTGCCGCACCGGCGCATCGAAGGCCGAGGCGCAGCCGGACAAAAACGCGAACACATACACGTGCCACAGCTGCACGATGCCGGTCAGGGTAAACACCCCCAGCATCAGCGCCAGCACGCCCATCACGCCCTGGGTGACCATCAGCAGCTTGCGCTTGTCGTAGTGATCGGCGGCGAAGCCGGTCCAGGGCAGCAACAGCAATTGCGGCCCGAACTGCAACGCCATGACGATGCCGACGGCCGACGCGTTATGCGGCGTGAGCTGGGTCAGCACCAGCCAGTCCTGGGCCGTGCGTTGCATCCAGGTGCCGATATTCGACACTAGGGCGCCGGCGGCCCAAATGCGGTAGTTGACGCTGCGCAGCGAGCGGAAAATGCCCATCGAACTCACACCGGCCCTGAGGAATGACCACCGTTGAAGCGCCCGAAATGCTGCGCCAGGAATACACTCAGGGCCAAGGCCCCGAGCCCGAGGGCGAGCACATCAGCGGTGCTTTTGAGGTCGAAGTCCCCAACCCGGCAGACCAGCACGTAGCCGATCACCAGGTTGAGAAAACCCCAGAGCACATTCAGCGTCGAGGAGGACCGCCCCTGGCCGCGCGGCTTGGCAAACGGCGTCTGGAAGGACTGGCCCATCAAGCCACTGAGGCAATGGGGCAGCGCGTTGGCGAGCAATACGCCGCCGAAGAAATAAGACACCAGCTCATGCCATTGCATCGTCACGCACCCCTTGTTGCAAGCAAGCCGATGATCTCTTGCGCGGTGCCGGTTTCCCCGAGCTTCGGGAGTACCTGGTTCAGGCTGTAGTGATGGGCCTCGGCGTTCGCGTCGGTCATGGCATCGACGGCCAGGGTCACGTTGAAGCCGGCCTCGTAGGCCTGGCGCGCGGTGGACTCCACGCCGGTTCCGGTAGCAACGCCGGTGATCACTACTTGAGTCACGCCGAGTGCTTTGAGTTGCGCCTCAAGATCAGTGCTGGCGAAGGCGCCCCAGGTGCGTTTGGTCACCCCTATGTCGCCGGGTTGCTGATCGAGTTCGGGCAACAGGTCGGCCCATCCTGGTGGAAACACATCACTGCGCCGTGGCCGCTCGGTACGCCCGGGGGCGAAGCCTGTGACGTTGACCAGCACCACCGGCATGCCGCGCTCGCGGAACGCGTCGAGCAGTGCACGGGAGCGTTCCACCACGGCGCCGATGGGGTGGATGAACGGGTATTCGGCGATGCCTTTTTGCAAGTCCACGATGATCAGCGCGGTGTTGGGATCCAGCAAGGTGACGGCCATGGGAGGTCCTCGAACGGATAGAAGTGGCTCAAAAGTCGGCGAGGCGCTCCAGCAGCTTTACCGCTGCCGCGAGTTCAGCTTGTTCTTCGGCAGACAGTTGCTCCTGCAGCGCCCGCAACAGCCAATCGTCCTTGGCTGCCCGGCTGGCGATCAGGTGCTTACGAAAGCCGGGAGTCAGCTCGATCAGGGTTTGGCGCCCATCGCTGGGGTCGGGTTTGCCCCTGATCGCTTTCATCGTTTCCAGCCCGGCCACGGTTATGCGCATGGACTGCGGCCGCACGCTCTCCGCCCGGGCCAGGGCCGAGACGGTGCTGGGCCCGTCTCGGTCCAGGCGCAGCAGCACCGACTTCTGGGCGGAAGTGAAATCGTTCGGATGGGTTTGTTCCCGCAGCCGGCGTATCAGCTTGCCCAGGGAGATGCGCAGCTCGGCAGCCAGGGCGGCGGATTGGGTTTCGGAGGTGATGGAAGGTTTGTTCATGCTCGGACATTAGCATGCGTGCAGAAAAACTGTACAGTTTAGCTGTATGAATTTTTTGTCATAAAAGCCCGCGTCAACGGTCCTTTTGCCGAGGCATTTGTGATCCTGGCTGCGCTTGCGTGTGCGACCGGGCAAATCCGGGTGCATTTCTCGGCCATTACCGTCGCCAGCCTGGCCTTCCAGACGGTGGTGTTCTCGTTCCTGAGCCTGCTGGTGTGGTTGCCGGACGAGACGCTGCAGTCATCGTTCATCGTGGGCTCGGTGCTGGTGCTGGTGGGGATTGTGGTGGTGAGTGGGCATGATCTTTTAAGGCTGCGCATGGCCAGCCTCGTCAAGGACTGATACGTTCACCAGGCCGGCCATTCCTGGACGTACTTCCTCCCTGCACAGGCGCTCAACCGTGACATCAGACATTGATGAAGAACGCCGCCTACTCAAGGCGGCCTGCACTGAAGAGATCAATGGGTTTGCAGAGCCCACGCCGGCCCAGTGGTTCCAGGAAATGGCGGACTGGGCACAGGCCAACCATGTGTCCCATGACAACTATGGCAGCGGTGCCTTGATCGAAGGCTTTGAAGCCAAGGTTGCCGAATTGTTGGGCAAGCCCGCGGCAGTGTTCATGCCCAGTGGCGTGATGGCGCAATTGATTGCGCTCAATATCTGGAGTGAGCGACGCCGGCTGCCGCGCTTCGGGATACATGCGTCCTCGCATTTGCAGCTGCACGAAGAGCAGGCGTTCCAGGCCTTGCTGCACTTGCATGGGGTGATGGTGGGCCACCGATTGCGACCGATCCTGGCCGACGACCTCGCAGCGATTGCCGAGCCACTGAGCTGCCTGGTGGTGGAGCTGCCTGCCCGGGAGATCGGTGGGCAACTGCCTGAATGGCATGAACTGGAGGCCTTGAAGGCGACGGCGGCGGCCTCGAATACACCGCTGCATATGGACGGGGCCCGCCTATGGGAAACCCGCGCCTACTACCAGCGCTCTTACGCCGAAATCGCTGAAGGTTTCTCCTCCGTGTACGTCTCGGCCTACAAGGGCCTCGGCGGTATCGCCGGCTCGCTGCTGGCGGGCGACACCGACTTTATCCAGCAGGCCCGCCTGTGGCGTAAACGGCTGGGCGGCACCTTGATAAAGCAGAGCCCGATGGTGGTCTCCACGGCCATGCGCTTTGACCAACGCCTGGGGATGCTGGAGGCCTGCTATCAGCGCGCCCTGCGCCTGGCGACCTGCCTGCAAGCGATTCCCGGCATTCGCACCCTGCCGCGCACGCCTCAGGTGAACATGCTTCACCTGTATTTCGACGCAGACTGCGCGGCACTGCTCAACGCCCGTGATGAGATTACCCGCCAGCACGGGTGTTGGCTGTTCACACACCTGCAACCCACCGAGGTGCCGGGATGGTGCAAGACCGAATGCTATGTGGGGGATCGATTGTTGGGCGTGGATGATGAACGGGTTCTGCAACTGTTCACGGACTTGATGAGCCGCGCATTGACCTGATCGACATGCATGCGCGGCTTTTTCCCGGCCTATCAAGTGTGTTGATAGCGGTACTCCTGAGTCACCCCTTCATAGCCGTAGGCACTGGCCCGGCAGTCGATGATGTGCACATTGGAGTGCGGGTGCAGGTTGCCGATCAACTCCGCCAACAGCGTGTAGGCCTCACGATGAAAACGCGCCTTTTGCGCCTTGGTGTTGGTCTCATCGGTCACGGTGACTTCCAGGCGGAATGCGTTGCGCCCATGTTCGGCCAGCGAGCGGTTATGAATGAACCACTGGTCATGCGGTACAAAATCGAGAATCAGCAAGGTCTGCTCCGGGCGTTTCTCGAGCACTTCACAGGTCAGTGCAGTGAGCTGCGGGACGAGCTGGCGGACCAGTTCGGGATTGCGTTCTCCGGATATTTTCAGGGTGATGCCTGGCATGGCGAATTCCTCGTAAGGGTAGGGTGAGGTGCCAGATTAAGAAAATTATTCGGATCTGAAAAACGGGAAGATATAATGATATCTATCGGAAAAAACGCAGGTTAGACATGCGCCCCTTTGACCTTGAGCAACTGCGCTCCTTCGTCACCATCCTGGAATCCGGCAGCCTTTCGGCGGCCGCGCCCAAGCTGTGCCGTTCCCAGTCCGCGCTCAGTGAGCAACTTCGCAAGCTGGAAACCTTCACCGGCGTGACGCTGCTGGAGCGCGGCAAAAAAGGCGTGAGCCCCACACCTGCCGGGGAGCGCCTGCTGGCACATGCGCGTGAATTGCTCGCGCTGAGTGACTGCGTGCTTGAGGACATGCGCGGCGTGACCTTGAGCGGCGAACTGCGCCTGGCCATCACCGACTATTTTTTGCCGAGCGCCATCGCGGGCATGTTGAAGGGTTTGCGCACGCGATATCCGCAGCTTCGGTTGCATGTTTCGGTGCGCAAGAGCCTGCAAATCGAAAAGGGCGCCAACAGCGGCGAATTCGACATTGGCCTGTCGATGCGCATCCTCGACGGTCGCAGCCTTCCCGAAGGCATTCCCGTACGACGAGAGGCCCTGCGGTGGGTGGCACTCAGTGGGTTCGACGCACAGCACGAACACGTGGCGCCGCTGCCGTTGGTGGTACTTCCCCAGGATTGCAGCTTGCAGCGGTTCACCATCGACCTGTTGGATGCGCGCGGGGTGCCGTATGTCATTGCGCATTCCGCGTCCGGGGTGGCGGGCCTGCAATCGGCACTGCTGGCGGGGCTGGGCGTGGCGTGCCTGAACAGCTCGGCCGTGCCTGCCGGGGCCGAGGCATGCCGGTCGATTCAAACGCTTCCGGCGCTGCCCGATGTCGAGTTCAGCCTGTTACCGCCGCGTCCGGGCGAGGCTTCGCTGGTCAGTGCAGTGCGAGAAATGTTGATCACGCACTTTTCCTAGCGGCTCAAGATCGCCGGCTGGCCCCCGGCGGCTGCCCGGTGACGCGCTTGAATGCCCGGCTGAACGCGGCCTGGGAGTTATAGCCAAGGCGCTGCGCCACGGTTTCAATGGGCAGCCGCTCCAGCGTCAGCCACTGGCTGGCCAGGCGCATCCGCAGTTCGGTGGCGTAGCGCAACGGTGGCGTTCCGATTGTGGTTTGAAAGTGTTGGGCGAACACCGAGCGCGAGGTATGACACTGCGCCGCGAGCTCTTCCACCGTCCAGTCGCGCCCAGGCTGTTGATGCAACGCCAGCAGGGCCTTGGCCAGGCGCGGGTCGCGTAGCGCGGCCACCAGGCCGGACGCATTCCCGCAGGCACATTCGACCCAGCCCCGAACAACCATGGCCGCCACCACGTCCGCCAGGCGCGCCAGTATGCCGGCGAAGCCGATGCGGGCGCTGCTGACTTCACGCTCCATGGCCGCCAGGATCGGCATCAACCCCGGATAACGTTGGCCCTTGGCGTCGATCAGCATCAGGTCCGGCATCAGGCGGCCAAGGCCGTGCAAACTCCCCAGTTCAAACTCCATGCAGCCGCTGAAGAGCAGGGTGCTTTGAGCCACGCCTGCATCGGTGCGGGCATCCACGGCACACACCGCATCGCCGAGGGCTGCGGCGTTGAAGCTGTCGATGTCCTGCACCGGCACCTCCGGGCTGGAGAGCAACTGATGGGCGCCCCCGTGGGAGATGAACACGGCGTTGCCCGGCGTCAGTTCGTACTGCGTGCCGTCCTCGGTACGCAGGGTGACGCCGCCGGCGGCGACAAGGTGGAAGTACGCATGCCCGGGTTTGGCCGCAAAGCCCAGGCCAAACGCCGGCCCGGCCTGGATACGGCGGTACTCGACGCCCCGCAGGCGCATGCCGCGCAACAGCTCGTTGATGAGGTCAGAGGACACGTCGAACGGTTCTGGAGGCATCATTTTCGGGGTTTCGGTAAAGGATTCAAGATTTTGCATCATAGATCATCCTGCCCTGCGTACCTAGACTGGCGGTCGCGATAACTTTTGGAGGGTGACCAGTGATGAGCAGTTGTGTGTGTGACGCCGTAACCGGTGCAGATGCAGCGCCCGCGACACCGGCCTGGATGGCGGTGTTTTCGTTGGCGATGGGCGTGTTCGGATTACTCACGGCGGAGTACCTGCCGGCCAGTTTGTTGACGCCGATGGCGGCCGAACTCGGCGTCTCGGAAGCCTTGGCAGGGCAGGCGGTGACAGTCACGGCGGTGGTGGCGTTGTTCGCCGGGTTGCTGGTACCGGGCCTGACCCGTGGGATCGACCGGCGCGTGGTGCTGTTGTGCTTCAGCGCACTGATGATCTGCTCCAACCTGCTGGTGGCGGTCTCGTCGAGCCTCACGGTGTTGCTGCTGATGCGCGTCCTGCTGGGCATCGCCCTGGGTGGCTTCTGGAGCATGGCGGCGGCGGTGGCGATGCGGCTTGTACCGGCGGCACTGCTGCCGCGTGCCTTGTCGATCATCTTCAGCGGCATCGCGGTGGGCACTGTCGTGGCGGTGCCGCTGGGCAGCTTTTTGGGAGGGCTGTACGGCTGGCGCAGCGCGTTTCTCGCCGCCGCCGCAGTGGGCGGCGTGACCCTGGTGTTCCAGCTGTTCACCCTGCCGCCGCTCGCACCCCGCAGGACCGCCCGCTTGAGGACGGTGCTGGAAGTGCTGTTGCGTCCGGGCATTGCCGTGGGCATGTTGGGGTGCGTGCTGGTGCACACCGGGCACTTTGCGCTGTTCACCTATATCCGGCCATTCCTGGAAAGCACCACTGGCGTCGATGCCGAGGGGCTGGCGTTGATGTTGCTGGGATTCGGTGTTGCGAACTTTGCCGGCACGCTGCTGGCCGGCTGGCTGCTGGTGCGTCTGCCGCGTGGAACATTGGTGCTGATGCCCGCGCTGGTGGGCGTTGCGGCGCTCGCCCTGGCGCTGTTGCCGGCAACCGTGACCGGCCAGGTGTGGTTGTTGATGCTCTGGGGCCTGGCGTTTGGCGGGGTGCCGGTGGCCTGGTCGAACTGGGTGGCGCGGGCAGTGCCTGACCAGGCCGAAAGCGCCGGGGGCATGGTGGTGGCTTCAGTGCAGTCGGCGATTGCAGCCGGGGCGGCGGCAGGCGGCGCGATGTTCAGTTTCAGTGGTATCGGCGGGGTCTTTGTCGCGGCAGGTATCTTGATGCTGTTGGCGGCACTGTTGATTGCGCTGAAGGTGAAGGTTGAAGCGCCTCCACAAGGTGCAGAGGCGGGGCCGGTGTTTCATCTCTGAAACCGTGTTAGAGGCAGGGGGTGAGAATAAACGCATGCGCTTCGCCCCCTTCAGTCCGCTTGTTCAATCCTGCTGGTTTTGGGCTAAGGTCCGACTCCGAGCAATCGTAGATGAACGACCGCCTGCTGATCATTGCCCGGCAACGACCCTCGTATCTCTCTTTACTTCGGTAGCTACGCAAAATAACCTCTGCCTCGCAGGCACCGTCCTGCTCCTTCAGGTTTGGCAAGGCGCTTCACACTCACCAGCACCGCCTGGCAGGTGTCATGGTGCTTGCACGTTGAGGTTCTGCGATGAGCGCAGTCGTTGATCATGGCGTCCGTTTCGGACGAATTGCAGTAACGCTTCCCGTAAAGGACATGGGCAGGGCCCATGATTTTTACACCAGGGTCCTGGGGTTTACGAAAGCCTTCGAAAATGGAAACCCGATCGGCTTCATGATTCTGCAGCGCGACCACGGCGAGCTGCATTTGACCTTGCAACCCAACCATCCAGCTGCCGCGTTCACGATTGCCCACCTGATGGTGGACGATGTCGACAGGCTGCACGCCGCTTGCGTGCAGCATGGGGCGAGGATCATCAAGCGCCTCAAGGATCAGGATTACGGGTTGCGGGCGTTTGTGTTCGAAGACCCGGACGGGAATCGTATTGATGTAGGTCAGCCGCTCTAACCGAGCAATCAGGGAAGATAATGTTGACGACTACCGATGTTGTTCACACGCTGCGTGCACCGTCAGAGCTTGATTACTACGACACCCGGTCAGCCCCGCTGCCTACTGAAATCACCGCGCTGGATGCCTGGAACATCATGACCGGCGAACCGGGGCCGTTGATGCAGGTGGCTTTCCGAATCAGGGATGCCATTTCCTCGTTGTTTGGTGTGAAGTGCATCGGTGGGTTCTCCGGCACCTTGCGCGAGGCTGTGCAGGTCGGCGACCGGCTGGACTTCTTCCTCGTGGAACGCAGCGCGCCCGACATGCTGGTGCTGACCGAGCGTGACCGGCACCTGGATGTGATGATCTGCCTTTCAATCGCTGACCGTGTACTCACGATCACCTCGTCGGTTGTCACCCATAACACCTATGGGCGCCTCTACATGCTGCCAGTGGGGCCAGCGCACAAACTCATTGTGAATGCTCACCTACGACGACTTGAACGAACGCTGCAAGAGACAGCCGCAACGCCCGGCGGGTAGGCACGTTCACCGCCCGCCGGGAGGTGGATCAATTGCCTTTTTCAGCCGCCAAGAAGTACGCAACCAACGCATTGGCGTGACCATGGCCCATGCCGTGTTCAGTCTTGAGCAAGGCCACAAGCTCCATATGCTTCCTGGAACTTGCGGCCTTGAGCAGATCCAGCCAGTGGCTAATGGGTTGCCCATAGTTTTTTTCGATGGAGGGGAAGTACGACGCTGGCCCTTTTGTTTTTGTGTCGTCGGTCATGATGCAAACTCCCTTTTTGCTGAGGTGATAATGCCCGGATAACGTTACCGCTCTGGACTCACCGGGTCCACCGTACGGCCCGTCCCTACACGCCCCCGTTGGCCTCGCCAATCAGAATATCCTCGAAGAACGCCCCGACCGGTTGTGTGGGATGGCAGATCTGTATCTCCAGCACCCAGACCATCTCGCTCGGTACGATCTCGACTTCAGCCAGCTTGTCCTGCCCGAACAGGGCATGCGGGAAGTCGGCGATGCGGTGTCCGGCCAGGTTGCGCTCAAGGCGCCAGCCCTTGGAGAGGGCGCTACCCTCAGCGAAGTCGTACAGTTCGCGCCCGGTCAGCCCACGGTGCCAGGCATCGCGGGTCTCGTCGAACACTTCATGCAGGGCCTTCGTGCAAGCGTCATGCAATGGGTGCTCGCCGAATACGAAGGTGTCGCCATAGTCGCCTTCATAGCCATCCCACACCGGGCCAAGGTCCACCACGGCGATGTCGGTGGCGCGGAGCTTGCGCAGCAGGTCGATGCCTTGGCGGGGTGTGCGGACGGTGTCTTCGCCAAAGCGGATATAGGTGGGATGCCAGGTGTGAGACGCGCCCATGGCCTGCAATGTCTCACTGGCCATTGCGAGGGCTTGCGCCGTGGTCATGCCGACTTTCAATTGGTCGGCGATGGCGGCGAGGGCCCTGACCGTTTGCTCGCGGGCCGCGAGCATGCCGTCCAGCGAGTAGCGCGGGCCGACTTTTTCCAGCACCGGGTGTCGCGTGTTGAGCGACTCCGCTGGCGTCAATGCACCGCTGGGGACGAAGGCTTCGGCGACAAAACGATGCGCCTGCGCACCCGCCGCCAGGCAGGCTTCGCGGGCCTGGTTGATCATCGTGCTATTGCCGCAGGCGTAGATTTGGCTCTCGGCCCAGTCATGGGGCTGTGTCAACGCGACCTGCTGTACGCGGGCGTCTGCCGACAAAACCCGATGCCAGAGAAAGCGTGGATGGGCCTGGCTGGCCCGTTCGAGAAACTCGACGTCGTAGAAGTCCGCCGGGGCCGAGTTACCCCAATACAGGGTGACCTCGGCCTGGCGGGCCAGGGCCGTCAGCAACAAGGGCTTGATACCGGCATAACCGGTCCCGGTAGCGAACAGCACAACAGGGCGCCCATCGTCGTGTTGCCAGGTGCAGGCGCCCACGGGGCCTTCGAGTTTCACGGCATCGCCCACTTGCAGGGTCGGCAGGATGCGTTCGGAAAACAGGCCGCCGCTGACCTGGCGAATATGAAATACCAACCGGCCTTGATCCTGCGCGGGCAGATTGGCCACGGAGAAACAGCGGCTGTCGCCATCGTCGAGGCGAAACCTGAGGTACTGGCCGGCCCGGACTTCGAGTGGCTGGGCAGTCAGCAACACCAGCTCGACGATGTCGGCGCTCAACGCGCGTTTGCTGATCACCTGTGCGCTGGCTTCCAGCGCGGGCGTGTCCAGTGACCAGCCGGGGATTTCCAGGCGCATGTCGCTGCAGGCATGGCTCTGGCACAGCAACATCTCGTCAGCCGCGAGCGGATAAGAAGGGGCAGGGGTGTCGGGTGTGCGCAGCTTTTCCCGGTGCTGGCCCGACACCACCTTGACCTTGCACGACCCGCAGGCGCCGCGCCGGCAGGAAAAGGGTACGGCGAGACCGCTGGCCAGCATGGCGTCGAGCAGCAATTGATCGGCAGCTTCGAAGGATTTGCCCGAGGGCAACAATTCAACGACATGGCGGTTTTGCATAAACACCTCGGGGCAATTGAGGCTCGATTGTTGCGGTAGACTAGGACCAGGAGAACCTCCAGTTTTGGATAATTCATATGGTCCAGCTTCGCAAATGGCGCCCGTTGCTCAAACTCGATGGGGCGCAGCCGCAGGCGTCCTACAGAAAGATCGTCGAGGGCCTGGTGAGTGCGATTGTCGAGGGCCGCCTGCGCCCCGGAGCGCTGTTGCCCGGCACGCGGGAGATGGCGCAACTGCTGGACGTCAACCGCAAGACGGTGATCCTTGCCTACGAGGAGGCGGTGACCAAGGGCTGGCTGGTCAGCCTTCAACGTCGCGGTACCTTCGTCAGTTCGCAGCTGGCGACAGGCGCGGTGCCGGCCACCCGCGCCCCGAAGTCGTTTGCCCCGGCATTGCGGGAGGTGCCTGCGGCGGCCTATTTCACCCCGGGCGAACAGGTGACAGCCCTGCAACACCGGCCCGGCGCGCTGTTTTTCGACAATGGCGCCTGTGACCATCGCTTGCTGCCGCAAGCCGTGCTGCACCGCTATTACCGCAATGCCTTGCGCAACAGCTTTACCACCAACACCGTGCGCCATGGCAGCGAAGGCAGCGGCCAGTACCTGCGCAACGCCCTGGCCGAAATGTTGCGCCACAATCGCGGCCTGACGGTCGGCGCGCCGCAGATTTGCCTGACCCAAGGCGTGCAGATGTCGCTGTACCTGACCGCCAGCGCGCTGCTCAAACCCGGTGATGTGGTGGTGGTCGAACGCCTGAGTTACCCACCGGCCTGGGAGATTTTCCGCCAGTTGGGCGCGCAACTGGTCACCGTGGACCTGGACGACGAAGGTTGCCGGGTCGACCAACTCGCCGAGCTGTGCCGCCTGCATGACGTACGGATGATGTACGTCACCCCCCATCACCAGTTTCCTACCACCGTCAGCCTGCGTGCCGGACGTCGCCAGCAGCTCCTGGAACTGGCCCGGCTGCATGACTTCTGCATCATCGAGGAAGACTACGACCACGAGTATCACTTTGCCGGACGGCCCTATTTGCCCCTGGCCAGTGACAGCGCCCAGCGTCATGTGATCTACATCGGCTCGCTGTCCAAGTCCCTGGGCAGCACCTTCCGTTGCAGCTATATCGTTGCACCGTCGAACCTCATCGAAGTGCTTGAGCGTACGGCGGCGGTGAGCCTGGGCCAGGGCGATGCCGTGATGCAGCGGATGCTCGCGGACCTGATCAACGATGGCGAATTGAAGAAGCACCTGCGACGGGTTTCCAGGGAATACCGTCGGCGTCGGGAGACCCTGCTCAGTTGTTTGCTGGAAGCTTTTGGCGAGCAGATCTCTGTGCAGGAACCCGAAGGCGGGCTGGCGTTGTGGGTAAGGTTCGCCGACTCAATCGACGTCGACCGACTGGCCGAAAAAGCGCTGGAGCTGGACCTGGTGGTGCGCAGCGGTCGCCTGTTTTCACCGTTTGATCATCCTGAAAATGCCTTGCGCCTGGGCTTCGCCTCGCTCAATTCGGAGGAAATCCGCGTCGCCACGCAGCGTTTGGCTCAGGCGGCGCGGGCGATTGGGGAAGTGGCTAAATAGTTACGCCGGCTGACGCCCACACTGTTCAGTCCGGAAGTGGAGATCTAACAAGCAAAGAAAAACCAGTGTGGGAGCGGGCTTGCTCGCGAATGCGGTGGGCCAGTCAGCACATTTTTCACTGACAGACCGCATTCGCGAGCAAGCCCGTTCCCACAGTTGATCTTTGTTGGATTGGGCATTGCGTTCACACCAGCCGAACCTAGCGCGACAACACCGGCGCTGCGCCTTTTTCCTCCACGCCCACCTCATGCAGCGAAATCCGCGACGTCTCCGGCAACGCCAACCCGCCCGCCAACGCCAGCACCGCCACCGCAATCAGATAAAACGCCGGCGACAGGTTGCTGCCGGTGGTACTGATCAACCACGTCGCCACCAACGGCGCCGTACCGCCAAAGATCGTGTACGCCATGTTGTAGGTAATCGCCGAAGCCGTATACCGAGTGCGTGTCGGAAAGGTCTCCGACAACAACGCCGCCGTCACCACCCCACACAGCACCGCGCCCACCGCCAGCAACATCACCCCCACCACCGATGCCGCGAACGACCCGGAACTGGCCATCAGGAACGACGGGTACACCACCACAATCAACAACACACACGCCGTCATCACCGTGACCCGACGCCCCATCCGATCCGAATACAACCCCGCCAGCGGGCAGATCGCCGCCGCGAAAATCAGCGCAATCAGCGACACCAGCAACGCCACCGCCCGACTCAAGCCACCCGCCACCTGCAGATACGTCGCGAAGTAGGTGGTAAACATATAAAACGACAACGCCGTAAGCGACACAAAAGCGCCCAGGCAACAGATCGCCGCACCATGGTTGCGCAAGGTTTCCTTGAGGGGAGAGTGCGCGACCGCGTGCTCCTGCTTCACCGCCTGGAAGGCCGGCGTCTCATCCAGCTTCCAGCGCAGGTAAAGCCCCACCAGCCCCAGCGGCGCAGCGATCAGGAACGGCAAGCGCCAGCCCCAGCTGCCCATTGCCTCGGCGGACAGCGAAGCCTCCAGGGCGTACGCCACCACGGCCGCCGCAGCGAACGCAGAAAACGTCGACACCGGCACAAAACTGCCATACCAGGCGCGCTTGTCACTGGGCGCGTGCTCCATCAGATAGGCACAGGCCCCGGCGTATTCGCCCCCGGCGGAAAAACCCTGGGCGCAGCGGATCAACGACAACAGAATCGGCGCCGCCACGCCGCTGGCGGCGTAGGTGGGCAGCAGGCCGATCAGCGTGGTGGCGCCGGCCATCAGCAAAATCGTCATGGCCAGCGTGCGTTTGCGCCCGATCCGGTCGCCGAGCATGCCAAAGAAAATCCCGCCCAGGGGCCGGAAGGCGAAGGCCACCGCGAACACCGCAAAGGTCTTCAGCAACGCCGCGCTGGCGTCACCGCTGGGGAAGAATTGCTGGGCGATGGTGGTGGCGAGAAAGCCGTAGACGGCGAAGTCGAACCACTCCACGAAGTTACCGATGCCGGCGGCGATGATCACTCTGCGCAGGGTTTGGGGGCTGACCTGGTCGGTGGATGGGCTCGTCATGGGGGAAGGCCTCGGCGGTGGTAAGGGGATGCTTGATTATCGGGGGCGGGGATTGGGCGGCGGGGCTCAAAAGAGTCGTCCGCGTAGTCAGTAGCGACTGGGTGGGAGTGATGCAGGCAGGATTTGGGCCAGGTAAGGCAGGGAGCTATCCAGAGAAGGGGTGGGTGATTTCTACGCAAGGACCACAACGGAAAAGGGGGCATTTATTAGATCAAAAATAAATGCCCCCTTTTCCGTCCCGTATTGAGACCTACGCGACCTGAGAGGAATAGGGGTCTGACTCCTATTTCATTCTTAGCGTACAAAGCCGTTTCAGTAACTTAATGCCCTGAAACCGGCTCTTCCTCCTGAACTTTGCGTATGACGTTGGAGACCGACTCCAGAGCCACCAGGTCTTGCCACTTGCCATCTGCAACGATTCTGCCCGTGTCGAAGACGATGACTCGATCAAAGTGATTGAGCACAGTGAAATCGTGGGTTACACAGATCAGACTTTTATCGGCAAAGCAGGTGAAGAGTGCATCCCAGATTAACGAGGCGCCCTGGGGATCAACGGATGAGGTCGGCTCATCGAATATGTTGAAATTCCCAGGTCTTAGCAGCACGCGTAGAAGCGAAAGCTTTTTTGCTTCGCCACCGGAAATACTGGTCGCGTCTTGATTTATCGTTCGAACAGGCAATTCGTCAAACAGATGCTGGATATTAAGCTGCGCCGCGACGCTGCTAAATGTCGAGTTGAACGAGCCATGAAAAAAAACAGCGTCTGCCAGGTTGCCTGATAAAAACTTCGGAGTTTGGGGGCAATACCGAATGAGCCGAAAATGTTCCTCTTCAGCGATTGACTCTAGCGCGGTCTGTCCTATCCGGACGGTGAGCCCGGGACGCTGCTTCACGCCCACGAGCAGTTCCACAAAGGTTGATTTTCCGGAGCCACTTGCCCCAACGACGGCAAGATGCTCACCGGGGCGCACTTCGATGGCCTGTTGAATGACTAATGAAACTCCCTCGGCGATCAGTGCAGTGGAGGCGGGGTAAATCAAGCTGTCAGAATCCGAGGGCAAGCTCTCGGTCTTACCCTTGAAGCTTTGCTCGCGCAGAATCGATCGAAACTTGGCGTAGTCCGAAGAGAATTGATCGGCGAAACGATAGACCTCTCCGATGCTGAACACCGTGTTGAAAAACATCGTGGATAAGGTAAACAAGACGACAAAGTCGCCAACCGTCAGTTCGGACACCGAAGCCTGTCTTACAAAGATGCCGTACCCGATCACTGTGCTGCTGGTCAGGGTTAAGAAAAGTGCCCTTGACGCCCCTAGTACCGCAGCGGAATATCCGACTTTTGTGGCGGCATCCGCGTACTGGTAAAACGTATCGAACAGGGGTTTCAGCCCCGATTCCTGGGCCCGCTCCAGCCTTATCTGTTTACCCGCCTGAATCGTGTTTGCAAATACTCCCGCCTGTTCATCTTCGGCGTCATTGACCGCATCGATATGAGCGCGACGCCACGTGATCAAGTAGTGGGTCAATGCCAGGTAGACGCCGGAAAGTGCAAGCACAAGCGCCAGGAACACAATATTCGCAATCCATACCAGCCACGCCGAAATCACGATGAACTCGATGCAAAGCGGCAAAATAGTGATCAGCGCATAGTTAAGAATTCGCTCGCTGGCTTGTATGCCGCGTTCAATCGATTTGAGCATCTTGCCGATATTGATCGATGAGAACAGGTCGAAGTGCTTGGTGAATATCTCGCGAACCCATCGAATCGAAACATCGCTGAGCCCTTTTTGAATAAAACGGGTCAAATAATACCCCTGAATAGGGATAAGAATAACGTTAATAACGCCGACGCAGATAAACCCCAACAGATACAAGGCCGTCTCTGAATCCAAGGTGTGCTGGGTAAAGGTATCTACTACGCGCCCGATGATAATCGCCGGCATTATGGTTGCCACTTTGGATAGGATGACAATAACCATCACTAGCCAGAACAGCCTCTTATGACGGTAAAGTGCGTGTTTAAAATCCTCAAGCATGACCCGCCTCCTCAGTTGCTCTCGTTAATTGTGTTCAAGCAAAACGTTGTTGGGTACCACGAGAGAAAAGAGTAGGGGGCAGCCCCCGTTTTCAATAATGGTGGTCTGACCCCTATTTAAAAATGTGGGCGCAGGCTATCCCAGTTCACACTAGCCTCCAATACCAACTTCGCTATTATTTATGCATATCCCAAGAGAAAAATATTCTATGAGACTACTCTATAAATTTTCACATGTTGTGCCTCATGGGGCGTGAATTCAGGAACTCTCAGGATATTCCAATCAACTTGCCGCATGGCGTTGTCACGTCGTGACTTTCCCGGCACGGGCCACTATTTGCCAAGAAAATACTTCATGACGCAGTTCTCTATTTTCTACTGCGCAGTTGATACCAGCCCTTCACCGTTCTCCCGTCAGGCACGTCACCACGCTTTCGCAGCTCGCGTTAATCGCCAGCTGCAAGACCCAAACGGCGCAGACACAAGAGAAGAATAGGGGGCAGACCACGTTTTCAATAATGGTGGTCTGACCCCTATTTCTGCATTTATTATCTGAGGTCGTACCAACGACCGAAGTTGTCGAAGTGGGATTACTTTTGAGCATGGGGCCGCTGATGCAGGGAAAAACGTTCGAGATAGTGCGAACAGATCAAATCCACGAAATTGTTTCGCCAACCGTAGAGTCACTTTTACAGCCGTTAGGATTCGAAGTTCAGGGCCCGCTGTCCTGGCTTCGTAGCGTCGATGCTCCGATTCGCCAACTCTTTCGCCTTGAACAGTGGAAAGGCGGCGCGCTAGCGCCGTCATGGGCTCTGTCACTGGACTTCGTTCCCCACCTTTCCGGCAATGAAATCAAATGGCACAGGACGTCAAAATCGGCACGACCTGATCTGACTTTCGATGTGCGCGATCGAGCGTTTGATATCTCATGCAGCTACGGACCTGATGCCATAGCAACCAGCGCACCCAATATCCTCCGGGCTGCCATTCCAAAAGCTGAATCGTTTTGGGACGAGGCTCGTTCGATAGCCGACCTGCCTGGTGCTTTCGAGCGGGTCAAGCAGCATTTGTCGACGGGTGGCCTGGGTTTCTACAACTACATACAACATCCTCTTGCATACGCGTTTGTATTGGCCATGAACGGCAAGCCCGACACAGCCGAAGAAGAGTTTCAACGCTATTCACAGCGTCTTTCAGAGGCGGCTCGAAAAAAACTCCGCAAGCTATTCATTGATGCAGGCGGTCACCTTGGCTAAGTGAGTACGACTTTTTCAACAGCATCGGCCAGAAGCGGCCTTTCGAGGAAAATAGCCGGCGGCCATTTCTGGCATTTCGCGGAGATAGAATAGCGGCCAGGTTCGTAGAATCGCAGGGTAGTTCGTCGAAAGCACCGAATTCGACAATTATTATGTCCGTCAGCACCTTACGGCGCGCAACACACCTTGCCAGCCAGGTGAAATGATTTGAATCCGGCGCACGCCTTCTAGACAATCCCCGCCTTTGGCTCGAAAGGATGCGTGCGATGAAGTTCGAAGGGACTTTCCAATACATGGGCAATCACGGGATCGTGTTCAACGTCTCGCAGATCACCCTCACCGACAGCGAACGCGGACGCCTGGGCGAGCTGCATTTTGGCGAAGCGAAAAGCGCCCACTACGAGGTCAACCGCAAAGTCGTCGAGGTGTACGACAAGATGCTGGCCAAGAACCTGCCGTGCCTGATGATGATCGGCATCTCCAAGCCGCTGACCCGGCAACAGGGCGACGTGCTCAACGCCCAACGCACTAAAATCGCCAACCTTGCGGCCTCGGCTTTCGCTGGCGCCACCTCTTACGTAGCGTCCCCTTACGTGGGCGCCCCTGTCGGCGCTGGAGTGCGCATGTACGTGAATGACACCCTGCCCACCTATCATGCAGGCGACATACTGGTCAGCATCGAAGCGCAGGTGAGCGGCGGCATCGGCCCGCAACGCAGTGCCTCGACACTGATCATCAAGACCTGACGGGAGAAATACATGTCTGACATTACCCAGCTGGTCGTTGCCCTGGTGCTGTTCTTTCTGCTTGATCGGTTTATCAAGTCGTACCCGCTTCGCAAATGGCTAGGGGTGCTGTTGGCAGCGATGGGGGCGGTCGGCTGCGTGGCTGTGAGCCAAATCCGTTTGTTTGGGTTTGACCTGGGGCTGCTGTCGATCTTTGCCGTTGCACTGGGGGTGGGGTTGTTCCTGAAGCGGCGGCGGTTCGAGCCGATTGGTTGAAGGATGGCAGGAGTTTCCCCACGCCCGGCAGTAAAAAGGGACGGACTGATCTGAAAAGATCCGTCCCTTTTCCGATTCGCCTCTCGACCTACGCAGCCTGAGCCTTGACGGCCGGCTGGGGCGACTTGCGATACGTCAGCAGCACAATCCCCGTCACCACAATCACCCCGCCCACCACCTGGCCGGCGCTGAGCATCTGGTCGAGCACGATCCAGCCCATCAACAACGTCGCCAGCGGCTCAATGTTCATCACCGGCGCATTACGCTGCATATCCAGGCGCGGCACCGAAATGAACAGCACGATAAAACCCGTGCCATACAGCACCACCAACGTGGCCAGTGCCAGCCAGCCGGTACTGGTTGCAGGCAAGTTCAGGCCATCGACAAGCGCACCGCTCAAGCCTGCGAGATTGACGCTGCTGAACACGATAAAAATCGTCAGCAGACTGCGCACCGAACCGCGTACCTGAGACAACTTGTGGTCGGTGATCCACAGCGCGCAGGCGAATACGAACGCGGCGCAAAAGGCCAGGGAAACGCCGACCAGCCATTCCGGGCCGAGGGTGGTGTTGGCGGAGAGACGGCCGGGTACGTCCAGCACGAACACCAGGCCCACCAGAATCAGGCTCATCAGCAAGGCCGTGCGTGCGGTGGGGCGTGGCCCGCCGAGTGCCCAGGTGAGCAGGGCCAGCAGGATGGGGAAGACGTTGGCGACCAATAAGGCCAGCGCTACCGGCACGCGGGCGACGGCGGAGTAGAGGCAGAGGCTTTGGGTGGCGATGAGCAGGCCCAAGAGGACTTGCCAGCGCCATGCACCTGGGGGGAGGCGTAGGTTTTGGCGTTGGTATAGGACCAGTATCGCCAGAACCAACAGGGTGCCGCCGGAGCGCATGAGGATTGCCAGCAGGACACCGGCGCCGTCGTCGAAGGCTACGCGCGCGGCGATGTGGTTGCCGGCGAAGGCGCAGCCCATGCAGAGCAGGATTAGAACGGCGATGTGGCGCGGGAATTGGGTGGGGGCAGGGGGAGTCATGGGGGGGCTCGGGGAGTTGGCGCCATCGTCGGGGATGGGGATTTATTTTTAGGTTGTCGTACAACTTGGTGGTGGATTTGTAGCGTGTTTGGTACGAGGGGGCAAGGGGTTGTTTTAGTTGGTTGGCTTAGAGTCACTAATGAAGACATTTCCACCGAAATTTGCAGGGGAGTCGGGCGTGGGACGGATAGCTATGGTTCAGATGGTCATTAGGAAGAGGTCGTATGAGTCGTTTGGCGGAAGCGTCCCAGTGTGCCTCGGCATCTAGCTCGGAAAGGGACGGATTTTTGATTTGGAATAGATCGCTTTTTTCGCAACAATATGGAGATAAGTTGATCATTCTTGATGGTCGAGAACGGCTGTTCGCGAAAGACCGCTTTCGGCCAAAAGCTGCCTGTCGACAGCAGTGCGGATAGCGCCTGGTTCTGAGTATTGATAGAGACGCAGCCATACCCCGCTATGCCGGATAGAAGTACCACGATTTCGGCGGCTCCCATTTTGGCGGCATGACGATAACGTTGGAACCGGATACAACGCTTGCCCTCCCCTTGCAATAGACATGTTCCGTTCGAATCGATTAGTGTTTCAGCCGAAGTAGAAATAGTCGCTACTTCGTTCGCTGGACAGTCAAAGGCTGTGCTTTTGTTTGCCCTTAACTCAAGCGTAACGTGAATAGAATTATGATCGAGCCAGATATAAATGAAGTAGTTGCTGAGGCAGAACAATTCAGACTTAAACTGGAGCTTGCCAAAAAAGAAAATAATTTATTAGTTACAGAAGATTTTCCAGTCATGAACTGCAAGCTATCCTCCTTGCTATTCGCTTACCACGCACTTCAAAAGTGGCCATCTATAGTGATTTATGGTGTTAGTGGAAGAGCCGCAAACTATGTCGGGGACGATACGATTTCCCATTACTGGCTTGAGTAACAGGAGACAGCAATAGACTTGACAGCGGATCAATACAACATAATTGAAGAAAAGCAGCTTAATAGAGAGATACTCATAAGCCGACCATTCAAACCAGTATCCACGGGGCGCATTGATAGCATGCAAAATTACAAGCTATTCAAAATCTCCTACCGAGACACCTATATCTTGGGCCTGCCTGAATTGGCTGAGGATTTCCTTAACGACCTTCATGCTAGCTATGAAGCCCTCAGTGGCTTTACACCATGCAGATAACAGTTTGTTCAAATCGTTCTCTTCGCTCACGGGAACAGGCTAAGACTTCAACTTCTCAGACGCTAGATATTCACTCCCGGCCAGTTCTTGGCCTCTTGTGACCGGCGGATTTTTTCAGAACGCCGCCGGTCGCGAACGACAGTAATCGACCAAAAGCTGCACATTTTAGCGCCACTTTTTATTCGATAAAGCCGGAGCCAAGCTCAATTGCCTACTAATGAAACGTATGTTAAGAACCAAGTGCGCCTCACCTGTTCACCGGTTCTTAGGTCAGAGATTCAATGACTATAAACATTTTTTTATCTAACTTCTCGAGATATCCATGTATGTTTTTCACATCAGCAACCTCGTCTTTGGGGTTGATTTCCTTTTTTAGAGATGTGCTGTGGGCCACCTCTCCACGCTTAGTTCCAAAACTATCTAATAACGGGACAAGCTCTGGAATTAAAGCTTCGATATCAAAACCTATCGGAGACATTAAAGCTTTAACGTCCTTCTCCTTTATTCCGTTATTTTTGGTGATTCGTTTTTTAAATAAAACAAACGAATAAATCACTGTTTCTTCAGTAGTTTTTAGTGAGGATAATTGCCTATCTGATATCTCTGGGTCGTTTTTTAACGCAGCTAAAACGCTGATCAGTTCTTTGCTGCCAATATTTGAGGTTTGCCATTTGGCTAGAGTTTTGTCGGCAATTTGCCTCACTACATCCTCTAAGTAAGATTCGATCTCTGCGTGCGCTAAGAGCCTATAGCCGCGCGCCATATCTTTAACTTGTTCTTCGTAATCACCAATATCACTAAACTCCTTGGTGATAAGGTGATCCTCAAGTTCGGCCAGCCTATTTGAAAGCTCAGAATATCTAAGAGTATTAGTCATGAGCGTTTTTCACTACTATATTGCCATTCTCCTTCTGAGGGATTCCCAAGCCTGCACCAATCAAATTATTTAGCTTTTCGTACCAAGCAGCGAGTCTAGTTACAGTAGCATCCATGCTCTTAGTGGTAGCCTCAACCGCAGTTAAAAAAGCCGATTCGCTGCAAACTTCTTTATACGCTTGTTCAATATCTTCATAATGCCCAACCGCTAGCTTTCTCACCTCTGAGTGAGAGAATGCTAAAATCATGACATCGAAAACAGCCCTGTTAAATCTAGATTCGTATTGCTGACCTGTCCATTTTCTATATGCATGACCAGCGAAAATTGCTTTAACTGTTTCGTGTGAAGCTATAAAATCTTCATACTGCTGGTTTACTTCTGCTTCACAGCCTGGCCAGCGCTCATTATATAGTTTGCAGGTAGAATCAAGAAAATTCTTCAGATCTCCTTTGTAAGAGACTAAAAATCCTTTGAAGGCAAAGTATCTGAGTAAAAGCTCAGAGTCCCGCATTCTGAAGTCGGCAGACTTAATTTTAAGAATTTCTCTCAACTGAGTAGAATTCGTCGACTTCTTCTCCAAGAAATTAACAAAAGGGCCAGGGTGCAAAGCTTGCCGAAGTTCTTGAGGTGAAAGAGGTACGCTTCCAGTGTTCAGGCGGAGAAAAACATGATACAGAAAGCGCTCATCTCCCCAATTTTTTATTACAACTGTCCTTATTGTCTGATTTTCCAAGGAGGCGATGTCATTTAAAAACTTGGGGTTCTCTCTTAATGCCTCAATCGTCTTGTTATTTAGATCGTCTTTTAAGTCTAGACTTTTTAGAGTTAACTTTTTGTAGCTTTCAGCTTGGTCTGTTGTCGCAAAAAATTGTCGAATGCTTAAAAGGCGTTGTTTTCCATCAAGTACTATATAAGAACCTTTTTTAGCTTTGGATTCGGCTAAAACAATTTGAGGAATCGGAAACCCCAGGATTAAGGACTCAATAAAGCGACTTTTCCTTGCAGCATCCCATGCATCTCGGCGTTGAAAGTCCGGGCTTAATAAGATATTTCCCTTATCTATTTGACTGACTATTGTCTCTGTCGTCCAATCACTGGCACTGATAGCTATGGAGGAAAAGTCGAAGTTTTCGTGAGAAATATCAATATCTTTCTCGCTCTCTAGCTGGCTCTCATCTTCGGTAAAGATACTTTCATCATTCAAATCATTAGCCATACACTACTTCCCTTTTGTATAATTAATTGCAGTCATTAATGCTAATTCAGAATTCCCGTATGGTAAAGCTGTATGCTCTGGGGGCACGAGGGCGCAGCAGCAACGCACTTTTCGACTCTCACCAGAGGAATTCACTAAGCTACAGCAATTTGCCAGTGACCTTTCCAGAGGCTGTGCTGGGTAATCGTCGCCGTCTTCACCTGCGCATATATGAGCTGAAACGGGTCTGAGGATTGCTCATAATCAAGCCTAAGCTTCAGGCACGCAATCTTCCTCGCCTGGTTATGGCTAGTGACTCTGGGCTTGGTTCGTTTGCAGTCTACTTATGTACGTTTGCTGTCCATCATCAGCGACCGCTTTTGGCCGAAATAGGCCCTTTAATTCCCATACCGGTCTACCATGCCACCCCCGGCAGTGGTTCCACGCGCTACCGACCTCAATCTCAAGGTACCGCCCATGACCTCGTTCACCCGCACCACCCCATCCCGCCCCACATCCGAGGCATCCCAATGAGCATCGACCAAATCAGCCTCCCAAAAGGCGTAGGCCCGCAGGCCATCAAGCTCCTCGACGCCATCACCGGTGCTGACACCAAAGAAGACCTGAACCGCGCAGGCGGCAAAGCCGAAGGTTTTGTATTGGGGCTGGAAAGTGCCAAAGCCATCAAAAGCCAAATCGCCGAGTCGTTGTATGTGGCATACGACGACGCGGCGAGTAATCGGTTGGGTGAGTTGAAGGGCTAGTCCCGCAGGACCGCGTTGGGCTTCACGCCCGAGGTGTTTCGCGGTCCATCAGTTTGCCGATCAGCAGTACGCTCAATTCGCTCAGTTGGTGTATGGCCAATGCCACGTCGCGGTCTTTGCCGGTCAGTTCGTCGGACAGGTCGAGCAGCAGGGCGCTGACGGAGGAAACGGTTTCGTAGCTGTTGGCGATCAGGATTTCGCTGCTGACGCCGGAGGTGACGCTGAAGAGGGCGGTTGTCTCTGGGACTGTCTCGGCATCAGTGCCGGGATTGAGGTAGTGATCAATGGCGCGCTGGGCAGCCTGGTGGAGTTTTAGATCCGGCTTGTTTGGCGGATTCGGCGTTATTTTGAACATATATAGATATCCTGGATGAGGCGGCCACCTTGTCGCTACTAAACGATAGGGTGGCAGCTGTGCACAGGTTAGTAGACCGGTGGATATCTAGAGCCGGCGCGCCCGAAGGCGCCCTGCACACAGCCACCATCAAGCACAGACAACTTGTCTGAAGAAGGTGAAGCTCATGCACAGATATCCAAACTCAGGCTACTAAACCCGATCACTGAGTTTTCAGCGACCGAGCAACCTTAGAGATGACCACCCAGGTGCACAAGCCGGCGGATTCTGACGCAAGCGTAGGCAAAGGAGCAAGGTGCTACGGCCTACGCAAAGTCTCCTTTATCCCGCAAATGGAACCACCAGCCCGTCGGCCTTTACGGTCCATTCACCGTTCAAACCGTGCTCCAGCACTTCGGCTGTGGCCGCGAACAATTGCCAGTCGGACGTTTCCGAAATCTGTATTTCCATAAAGTTTCGCCGAAAGGTACTTGTCGTAGAATGTGACAGAACCTGCGCAGCTTTCAAAGGAATGACCCCCTGGCAACCCGCGCAACGACCTGCCGTGCCCGTTATGGAAAACCTATGCGCTCTTATCGCCTGTTGTACGTGTTACTGGCCCTGATCCTCAGCGGCTGCAGCATTCCGTATCAAACACCCGAAGCCCGGCAGCAAATCGAGCACGACCTGCAGATTGCCCCCGGTTCGGTGCGGGCCCTGAGCCAGACCAACTGGTGCTACTTGCCCTACGGCTCGGAGAATGGCGGCGATGGCCAGTGCCGTGCCACTCAGGGGCTGGGCGTTCTGGTGGACGATGGCTTGATTCTGAGCACCTATTCCGGTGGTCGTTATCAGCGCTTTATCACGCTGCGTACCCGCGATGTGCTGTGCGTGAAAACCTTCCGCAGCCGTGAAGCCGCCGCGGCGTTTTTCGCGTTCACTCGGGCGGGGGCTGCTCAGATCATTCCGCTGACGGCCGAAGGGCAGTTCAATACGCCGGTGAAAATCCAGTTTCTGGATTACCTGCTCGGTGAGAACCAGCCGGGCGGTCTGACCACCGACAAGACCTATGTGCGTGACACCGGCAAAAATGCCTACTCCGTCGGGATCATTCCAGGTACGAAAATTCCGTATGTGTCTGCGGTGGCGGCGACGGAAGTGTTCAATCCCTGTCCGGAAAAGTAGTCGCCGGCAGTAACCCAGCGCGTATGAATCACTATCAAGGAGAGCGACATGGCGGGTGGCGAGATTGGGTGTGGTTCGTTTCAGGGCAGCGACAAGTCGGGGTCGGCCTTTGAGGCGGTGCTGGACGCGCTTCCGTTGCAGGCGCGGGACTGGGTCGAGGCGGCCAGGCAGCAACTGGACTCGGCTGACGTTGTGCTGCTGGAGGTTGATCATGCGCAGGGCTTGCTTCCCTTTTTGAAGGACTACCAAACACGCTTGATCGCCGATATCGGGCACGATGATTGGGAGCGGGCCGCGCGGGATGAAGCGGCGTCGTTTGATGATGTGGCTGCCAAGTGGGGCGCGGGCAAGGGCTGGCGACTTTATTGTGTACGGGATCTGGTCCGTGCTTGTGAGCAGTCGGCGGTGGAGCAGCAGCCTGTTTACATCGCGTTCAGCTAGGGCATCTGTGGCGGGGCACGGAGCAAAGAAAAATACACTTTTTGCTGCGCGGGGCGTCCAACCCTGAAACCGCCGTCAAGGCTTTCATCTCCAGGCAGCTGCTCTCAGCTAAGGACCGATCATGGTGACGTTGTTTATTTTTCTTCTGGCCTGCGGTGCTGCTGCGAGCACCGGCATTATCTTCAAACCGGGCGACTGGTACGCCACCCTGGTCAAACCCAGCTTCACCCCTCCCAACTGGCTGTTCCCGGTCGCCTGGACCATCATCTACCTGCTGCTGGCTTGGGCTGGCTATCGCTTGACCCTGATTCCCGGCAGCGAAATCGTGCTGGCTCTATGGGCCGCACAGATCGCACTCAACACCCTGTGGACGCCCGTGTTCTTCGGTGCCCACCGGATTTTCGCCGGGATGGTGATCATCACGCTGCTGTGGCTGGTAGTGGCCGCCATGGTGCTGCTGACGGTGCGGCTGGATTTGATCACCGGGCTGATCCTGTTCCCGTACCTGGTGTGGCTAAGCGTTGCGGCTGCGTTGAATTTCTCCATCCTGCGCAATAACCGCTGAGCCTGGCGGCGTGGGCAGAGGGCGGAAACATCATTGCCATGATGCCCACGCACACTGGCCAAGGTGAACATCTCTTTTAGAGATAGAGGGAATATCGAATTGGGAACTCACACGCTGTGGCCTGCTGAAGAACATGAACTGGCGCAAATGCAGCGCTTTAACCAGAAGCTCGCCTGGATGCCGCGCTTTCGCATCCGCAACCGCGTGACGCCCCGGGTGATCCAAGCGCTGTTGCGCTCCAGTCAGATGGTGGCCGGCAACAAGTTGCTCAAGCATGGCCTGCAGGCTGAAAGCCGGCGGGTGGGCTCGGTGCCGGTGCGCATCATCCGGCCGAAGGGCAAGGCCAAAGGCGTGGTGCTGGATATCCATGGCGGCGGCTGGGTGATTGGCAATGCGCAGATGAATGACGACCTCAACGTGGCCATGGTGAATGCGTGCGAGGTGGCGGTGGTGTCGGTGGATTACCGGCTGGCGGTGAATACACCGGTCGAAGGGATTCTGGAAGACTGTCTGGCCACGGCGCGCTGGTTGCTCGGGGACTGTGAGGAGTTCGCCGGCCTGCCGGTGATCGTTGTCGGCGAGTCTGCCGGTGGGCATCTGGCGGCGGCCACGCTGCTGGCGCTGAAGCAATCGCCCGAATTGCTGGCGCGGGTGAGCGGGGCGGTGCTGTATTACGGCGTCTACGATTTGACCGGTACACCGAGCGTGCGCACGGCGGGGCGGGAAACGCTGTTGCTGGACGGGCCGGGCATGGTGGAGGCGCTGCGTTTGCTGACGCCGGGCCTGAGTGACGAGCAGCGTCGGCAGCCGCCGTTGTCACCGTTGTATGGCGACCTTGCCGGGCTGCCGCCAGCGCTGATGTTTGTGGGGGAGCTGGACCCGTTGCTGGACGACACGCTGCAGATGGCCGAGCGGTGGGCGGGGTCCGAGGTGTTTTTGTTACCGCAGGCGGCTCATGGGTTTATTCATTTTCCGACGGCGATGTCGGGCCGCGTGCTGGCTTACAGCCGCGATTGGATCACGGGTCGTTTACGCTCGGTTGGTTGATATTGGATTTTTACAACAAGGCCACATGGAAAGATGAAAATAAGAAAGTCGTTCATCGCGTCGCTGGGGATTTTATCGCTGGTTCAAACATCACTGTCCTTTGCGGACAACGCTAACGGGAAAAACATTTATCTGCAGCGCTGCGCCATGTGCCACGGCGCGGATATCAAAGGCACGGGACCCTTGGCGAATAAAAGCAATCCGCCTACGCCTGACCTGACAACGGCTACTTTCAAAAAACGCTTGAGTGATTATCCGGGCGTTATCGTGTCGTCCGTCATTCTTCGTCCAAATGGCGACCTGATTCCCAGAACGTTGCGGGAGAACGGTGTGAGGTTGTCACCGTTCACCTGGAAAGTTCAGGACTTCCGCGACTTGAATCAGTACATGAGTGGAGTGATTTCAAAAAGCCGATGATGCTGCTCGTTCCCACGCTCTGCGTGGGAATGCATCCCGTGACGCTCCGCGTCACCAACAGCGGGACGCAGAGCGTCCCAGGCGGCATTCCCACGCGGAGCGTGGGAACGATCAGTCAGCAACCGCTCAACGCTACTTGCGGACGCTCACCTGCAAAGAAGAACGGCCGCAACCGCACGCCCACGCTATTGCCGATAAACGCCGCCACCAACCACACCCAGCCATGCAGGCTGCCCGAGGCAATCCCGCTGAAGTACGCGCCGATGTTGCAGCCGTACGCCAGTCGCGAGCCATAACCCAGCAGCAACCCACCGATCACCGCGGCGAACAGCGAGCGTGCCGGAATCTTCAGGCTTGGAGCGAAACGCCCGGCCAATCCCGCAGCCAACAGCGCACCGAGGATGATGCCGACGTCCATCACACTGGTGACGTCTTCCCACACCGGCGCCGCCAGGGCCTTGGCATTGCCCGGCATTTGCCAGAACGCCCAGCTGCCTACGTCTACGCCCAACCCGCCGGCAACCTTGGCGCCCCACAGCGCGAACGCCGAAGTGATACCCCATGGCCGCCCGGCCAGTGCCAGGGTGGCGTAGTTGAGCAGGGCCAGGCCAATTGCGCCCCACACCAATGGCCATGGCCCGCGCAGGAAGCGGCGCAGGCCCTGGTGTTCGCTGGTGACGCCGGCTTCGAGTTGCCCGTGACGACCTTTTTCCAGGCGCACGGTGACTGCTGCGATGATGCTAAATACGGCCAGGCTCAGCAGCAAGGCCGGCACCACGCCGAAGCTTTTGACGATGGAAACCGCCGGGAACGAAGGCAGCGAGAACCACCAGTCGACGTGGTGAGTCGCGATCAACGAACCACAGATAAAGAAGAACAGCGTCACCAGCATGCGCGCATTACCGCCGCCCACGGTGAACAGGGTGCCGGACGCACAACCGCCGCCCAGCTGCATGCCGATGCCGAAAATGAATGCCCCGAACACCACCGAAACCCCGGCCGGTGCCACCAGCCCGACCACGGGCTGGCCGAACAGGGTGCCGGCCCCCAGCGCGGGGAAGAACAGCACCACGGCAATCGCCAGCATCACCATCTGCGCACGCAAGCCCGCGCCACGCCGGTCGGTGATGAACACTCGCCAGGCCGAGGTAAAGCCGAAGGCAGCGTGGTACAGCGTCAGGCCCAGTGCGGCGCCGACCACCAGCAACAGCACCTGGCGCGAGCCGACGCTGTTTTGCAGGAAGACGGCGCCGAACAGCAGGATGGCAAACGCCAGCAATGGCGCGACCGGCTTGCGCGCTGGGGTTGTGGACAGGGAAAGGCTCATCGGGAATCTCGGGTGATGGGTTAAGGGCGAGGTGGCGAAGTATAAACCTCGCGCTCCGCCACTGGCGCCTTGAAAAGCAACGCCAGCGCCACGATCACCGACAGCGCCACGGCCACTGCGCCCGCCAGGTACACCGATGCCACTCCGGCCATGCCGGCCAAGGCGCCGATCAGCGGGGTGCTGACCCCCAGCGAAATATCCAGGAACGCCACATACGCACCCATCGTCAGGCTGCGGGATTGGGGCGGCGCGCGCTTTATCGCCTCCACCCCAAAGCCGGGAAACGCCAGGGAGTAGCCGAAACCGGTCAGCGCCGCGCCCAGGTAGGCGGTCAAGGCGCTGTCTGCGCCCCAGATCAACAGCTGACCGGCGGCTTCAATTATCACGCACACCAGCGCGACCTTGGCACCGCCGATCTTGTCGGGCAGGTGCCCGAAGAAAATCCGCGCGCCGATAAACGCCAGACCAAAGGCGGTAAACGCCAATGACGCATTGCCCCAGGCCTTGGTGGCAAACAGCAGCGCGATAAACGCGGTAATCACGCCAAACCCGACGCTTGCAAAGGCCAGGCCCAACCCCGGTACCCACACCGAGCGCAGCACCTTGAAAAACGAGGTGCGCCGCTGGCTGGTCGGCGCAACGCCTTGCGCTCCGGCGACGATGGCCAGTGCCAGCAGCGGAATCACCATGGTCCCGACGGCGATCCCGCTGAAACCCCACTGGCTATTCACCGCCACCCCGAGGGGCGCGCCCAGGGCAAACGCGGCGTAGATTGCGATGCCGATCCAGGCCATGACCTTGCCGGTATTTTGCGGCCCCACCAACCCGACACCCCAGCCCATCGAGCCGGTCACGATCAGGCTTTCCCCCAGCGCCAGCACCACGCGACCGGCGAGCAACACCCACACCGAGATGACCGGTGATGCCACAAACGCCAGGGACGCGAGGTAGATCAAGCCGGAGCTGGCCGCCACCAGCATGCCCACGAGCATGGCGCGCTTGGGGCCGCGCATATCGGCAAAATTGCCGGCCCAGGACCGCGACAACAATGCCCCGGCAAACTGCGCACCGATCACCACGCCCACCACCAGCGGGTCCATGCCCAAGGTGTTGTGCAGGTGCAGCGGCAGCACCGGCAGTTGCATGCCGATGATCAGGAACCCGACAAACACCGCCAGGGTGATGGGCAGTAATTTCAGTACCACTGGGCTTACCAATCCAGACATGAGTTGAATCCTCTGACGGGCATCAGCCCAGGCGAACGGAAAGCTCGACGTCGTCACCGATCGGCACCGACAGGTAGCCGTTTGCCGGCGAGCGCACCCGGGCCAGGTAGTCGGGGCAGTAGTCGGTGTTGTCGGCGATGATCAGCGCGCCGGGCTTGAGGCGGCTTTCCACCAGGTTCAGCACATCGCCATACAGCGCCTTGGCGCCGTCGAGCAGCAGCAGGTCGACACTGTCGGGCAGGCCGGTGGCCAGGGTAACCAGGGCATCGCCTTGGCGGATCTCCACGAGGTCGCTCACGCCGCCTTGCTCCAGGTGTTGCCGGGCGAGAGCGATCTTCGAGGGCTCGAACTCGCTGCTGATCAGCGTGCCGCCGCCGTTGTCCCGCAGGGCGGCCGCCAGGTGCAGGGTGGACAGGCCGAACGAAGTACCGAACTCGACGATGGCCTGCGCTTTGCTGCTGCGTGCGAGCATGTACAGCAGGGTGCCGGTGTCGCGGGAGACGGGCAACCACAGGTCTTTCAGCATTCCGTAGAGTGCCAGGTAGTCGGTCTTGCTGCGCATCAGGCGGTCGCGTTCTTCGTGGGTCACTGTGTTGATGATGGGGCTGGTGGCGGCATCGGCCTGTGTGTACAGCCGTTCAATCAGGGCCGCCATCGGGGCCGAGGTAAGCGTATTCATGGGGATGTCCTGCTGCAGGTTGAGCGCCGTGAGGCGCCGGGCTAGTATGCGAATGATTCGTCGCATTTAAAGTATGCGAACAATTCGTCACATTCGCTATTCGCATTCCAACGGCAGCAGGAACGCCCCATGACCGATCGCCAGACCTCGCAGATTTCCTCACGCAAAGAGCCCAAACAGGCGCGATCCACCGGGTTGGTGTCGGCCATTCTCGAAGCGGCTATTCAGGTTTTGGCCAAGGAAGGTGCCAGCCGTTTCACCACCGCCCGTGTCGCGGAAAAGGCCGGTGTCAGCGTGGGGTCGGTGTACCAGTACTTTCCCAACAAGGCGGCCATCCTGTTTCGGCTGCAGACGGATGAGTGGCAGCAAACCTCGCAGATGCTCAGCCGCATTCTGCAGGACGTAAGCCAGCCGGCCCTTGAGCGCTTGCGGGCGTTGGTGCATGCGTTTATTCGTTCGGAATGTGAGGAGGCGCAGATGCGCGTCGCCCTGAGCGACGCCGCGCCACTGTACCGTGATGCGCCCGAAGCCCATGAGGTTCGCGCAGAAGGGCAACAGATTTTCCAGGCGTTCATGCTGGAACTGCTGCCGCAGGTGCCTGAAGCCACCCGCGCCCTGGCCTGCGATTTGATCGCCACCACCTTCAGTTCGGTGGCGAAGGAATTCTCGGGAAGCCCGCGCACCGAGGCGCAAATCACCGCCTATGCGGACGCCATGGCGGATATGTTCGGTGCGTACGTGACGGTGCTGAACCAGACAGCACGATGACCCGCAGGGCGGGCCATCGTTTGCAGCGCTTGCCTTAGCGGCGGTTCAGCCACACGGTCTGCGCGTTGCAGAACTCCCGCACACCGAAGTGCGACAACTCCCGCCCGAAGCCGCTCTTTTTCACACCCCCAAACGAGACCCGGGGATCGGACACGCTGTAGGCGTTGATAAAGATCCCGCCGGTTTCCAGTTGGTTGGCGATGCTGCGTGCCTTCTGCGGGTCGGTGGTGAACACACTGGCGGTCAGGCCGAACTCACTGTCGTTGGCGAGGGCCACGGCGTGGTCCGCATCGCGGGCGGTGATGATGGAGGCGACCGGCCCGAACAGTTCCTGTTTGAACGAGGTCATCTGGTCGGTGACGTTGGCCAGCACGGTGGGGGCGTAATAGTTGCCCGCGCCTTCGACTTTGTTGCCGCCCAGCAGCAGGGTGGCGCCTTCGGCCAGGGTGGCCTGGACCTGGCCGTCGAGTTCGTCCCGCAGGTCGAACCGGGCCATCGGCCCGATGTAGGTCTCGCTGGCAGTCGGGTCGCCCATCACCAGGTTGCGGCTGGCTTCGAGGAATTTGGCGGTGAAGGCTTCCACCACGCCTTCTTCGATGATCAGGCGCTTGGCGGCGGCGCACACCTGGCCGGAGTTCTGGAAACGGCCGATCAGGGCGGCTTGCACGGCTTCGTCGAGGTTGGCGTCGTTGAGCACAATGAACGGGTCGGAACCGCCCAGCTCCAGTACGCATTTTTTCAGCGCGGCCCCGGCCTGGGAACCGATGGCCATGCCGGCGCGCACGCTGCCGGTGAGGGTCACGGCGGCGATGCGCGGGTCGGCGATGGCTTTGGACACGCCGTCCTGGGTGACGTTGATCACTTCGAACAGGCCATCGGCGAAGCCGGCGCGCTGGAAGGCTTGTTTCATCAGGTACGCGCTGCCCATCACGTTAGGCGCGTGCTTGAGCACGTAGGTGTTGCCGCTGAGCATGGTTGGCACCGCGCCGCGCAGCACTTGCCACACCGGGAAGTTCCACGGCATTACAGCGAGGATCGGGCCCAGCGGGCGGTATTCGATCTGGGCGGTGCCGTTGTCCACCAGGGTGGCTTCCGGGGCCAGCATGGCTGGGCCGTGGGCGGCGTACCACTCGGCGAGTTGCGCGCATTTTTCGATTTCGCCACGGGCCTGGGCGATGGGTTTGCCCATTTCCAGGGTGATCATCTGGGCCATTTCTTCGGCCTGGTCGCGCAGGGTGCTGGCCAGGGCCAGCAGTAATTCGGCGCGCTGGGCGACGGGGGTATTGCGCCCGTTGCGGAAGGCGTTGATCGAGCGGGTGAGGGCGGCATCCAGCTGCGCCTCGGTTTCGTACGGGTAGCTGGCGACCGTTTCACCGTTGGCGGGGTTGATCGACAACGCGTGGGTCTGGGAGGAAATGGAGTTCATGGCACCGTCCTGCGCAGTGAATGGGATGGACGCCAGCGTACGGGGCTGTATCTTTTTCGGAAACTGAATAATATTAAGCAATACGTTCACGTTTGGAGAATGACTTGGATCTGGTCCAGCTGGAAATTTTCAAAGCCGTTGCCGAGCAAGGCAGCATCAGCGCTGCAGCGCAATTGATCCATCGCGTGCCGTCGAACCTGACCACGCGGATCAAGCAATTGGAGCAGGACCTGGGCGTGGACTTGTTTATTCGCGAGAAGAGCCGGCTGCGGTTATCGCCGGCCGGGTGGAATTTCCTCGGGTATGCGCGGCGCATTCTCGACCTGGTGCAAGAGGCCCGGGCGACGGTGGCGGGGGAGGAGCCCCAGGGCGCGTTTGCGTTGGGCTCGCTGGAGAGTACGGCGGCGGTGCGCATCCCGGCATTGCTCGCGGCGTATAACCAGAAGCACGCCAAGGTTGAGCTGGACCTGACCACCGGGCCGTCCGGCACGATGATCGAGGGTGTGTTGTCGGGGCGGCTGGCGGCGGCGTTTGTCGATGGGCCGGTGTTGCACGCGACGCTGGAGGGCGTGGCGGTGTTCGAGGAGGAGATGGTGGTGATTGCGCCGTTGCATCACGCGCCGATCACCCGGGGGCGGGATGTGAGCGGGGAGAGCATCTACACGTTTCGTTCGAACTGTTCGTACCGGCATCACTTCGAGCGCTGGTTTTCACAGGATGGCGCGGTGCCGGGGAAGATCTTTGAGATGGAGTCCTACCACGGGATGCTCGCGTGTGTGAGTGCCGGTGCCGGGTTGGCGCTGATGCCGCGGAGCATGCTGGAGAGCATGCCGGGGTTTACGGCGGTGAGTGTGTGGCCGCTGACCGATACGTTCCGGATTCTGAATACCTGGCTGATCTGGCGCCGGGGTACGGTGTCGCAGAGCCTGAACAGTTTTGTGCAGTTGCTGGAAGAGCGTGGCCTGGCCCTGGCATCGTAGCCGTAGCAGCTGTCGAGCTTCAGCGAGGCTGCGATGGCGTCGGCACAGTCGACATTTATGGTGCCTGACCCACCGCTATCGCGGCCTCGCTAAAGCTCGACGGCTCCCACATTTGATCTTTGTCAGCCGCCAAATTGCAGGGGGACTGCTTGGATCGAGTTGAACCAGCCACACGAGCGCGGACTGAAGGCGGGAGTAGATCTCCTGTGGGAGCTGTCGAGCTTCAGCGAGGCTGCGAAGGCGTCGGCACAGTCGATATTGAGGGTGCCTGACCCACCGCTATCGCGGCCTCGCTGAAGCTCGACGGCTCCCACATTTGGTCTTTGTCAGCCGCCAAATTGCAGGTGTCTGCTTGCACGAGTTGCACCAACCATACGAGCGCGGACTGAAGGCGGGAGTAGATCTCCTGTGGGAGCTGTCGAGCTTCAGCGAGGCTGCGAAGGCGTCGGCACAGTCGACATTGAGGGTGCCTGACCCACCGCTATCGCGGCCTCGCTAAAGCTCGACGGCCCCCACATTTGATCTTTGTCAGCCGCCGAACTGGAAGGTGCCCATGGCCAGCTTGGCCATCAGGGCGCCGGCGCCCAGTTGCACCAGCCATAAGGCCAAACCACCGAGGAATACGCCGAGCGCGACTTGCAGCACCAGGCTTTTCTGGCGCTTGGCGGGTGGTGGGCGCGGGGTGAAGTGGTCCAGTTCGTCGCGGTCGGCACGCAGGTCCAGGTCGTCGTTTCTCATAGGATACTCAAGGGGAAGGGACTGTCTTGCTGTCAGTCTAGGGGCAGCGGACTGAAAGCAGCGAATTTTTAGGGGCTGAACACCCGCTCTTGAAGGCAAACCACCCACCCTGTGGCGAGGGAGCTTGCTCCCGCTGGGCTGCGCAGCAGCCCCAGTTCAGGCACCGCATTCATTCATAAAGTTCACGGTGGCAGGTTTTGGGGCCGCTTCGCATCCCAGTGGGAGCAAGCTCCCTCGCCACAGGGGGCGCGGTTTTCAGAATGAAAAAGGGGAAGCCATTGGCTTCCCCTTTTTTTGCATCACAACAGGCTTACAGCACCTGAACGATGGCCTTGGTCACTGCATCAATGTTTTTCTGGTTCAACGCCGCCACACAGATACGGCCGGTATCCAGCGCGTAGATACCAAACTCGCTACGCAGGCGTGTCACTTGTTCAACGCTCAGGCCGGAGTAGGAGAACATCCCACGCTGGCGACCGACGAAGCTGAAGTCGTGGCCCGGAGCAGCCTTGGCCAGGTCAGCCACCATCTGCTCGCGCATGCCGCGAATACGCAGGCGCATTTCCGCCAGTTCCGCTTCCCACTGGGCGCGCAGCTCAGGGTTGTTCAGCACCGCTGCCACGATCGCCGCGCCGTGGGTCGGCGGGTTGGAGTAGTTGGTGCGGATCACACGCTTGACCTGGGACAGGATGCGCGCGCTTTCTTCCTTGGAGTCGGTGACGATGGACAGGGCGCCCACGCGCTCGCCGTACAGCGAGAACGACTTGGAGAACGAGCTGGACACAAAGAAGGTCAGGCCCGACTCGGCGAACAGGCGCACCGCAGCGGCGTCTTCGTCGATGCCGTCGCCAAAGCCCTGGTAGGCCATGTCGAGGAACGGCACGAGGTTTTTCGCCTTAACCACGTCCAGCACTTGTTGCCAGTCGGCCGGGCTCAGGTCGACGCCGGTCGGGTTGTGGCAGCAGGCGTGCAGCACGACGATGGACTGTGGCGGCAGGGCGTTGAGGTCTTCCAGCAGGCCGGCGCGGTTTACGTCGTGGGTGGCGGCGTCGTAGTAACGATAGGTTTGCACCGGGAAGCCGGCTTTTTCGAACAGCGCCTGGTGGTTTTCCCAGCTCGGGTCGCTGATGGCGACGACGGCGTTGGGCAGCAGTTGCTTGAGGAAGTCAGCGCCGATTTTCAGGGCGCCGGTGCCGCCGACCGCTTGGGCGGTGATGACGCGGCCGGAGCTGATCAGCGGCGATTGCTCGCCGAACAGCAGCTTTTGCACGGCCTGGTCGTAGGCGACAATACCGTCGATCGGCAAGTAGCCACGGGCGGCGTGTTGCGCCACGCGAATGGCTTCCGCTTCGGCAACGGCACGCAAGAGTGGAATCTTCCCCTCCTCGTTGCAGTAAACGCCCACGCCAAGGTTCACCTTGGTGGTTCGGGTATCGGCGTTGAATGCTTCGTTGAGGCCCAGGATTGGATCGCGTGGTGCCATTTCGACAGCGGAGAACAGGCTCATTTTTGCGGCAGCTCTATAGAGAGTGGAGGGACGTGTCGCGCTCCAGCCGAATGCACTAGAGCGGTGCACAAACGGGGAGCTAGTATAGAGGCCATCACTGCTCACGGCGACAGCCGAAACGGCTTTTCGGCCAAGTTTTTCGGTTTATTTACCGACCGTTAGTCTTATTGCAACATGGGTGACCAACGGCATGTAGGACGATTGCCTTGAAACCCGTCACATTCGCCTCCACTTCTACAGCTATCATGGTTTTTTCCTGCAACCTGCGCCGAACAGTCGCGGGTCGCGGTCTTTTTCGTCCCCGTTGCTTTTTCCGGCCCCGGGGTGACTCAAGAGGTACGTTATGTCGGATTTCCAGCTAGTCACCCGCTTCGAGCCCGCCGGCGATCAACCGGAAGCCATCCGCCTGATGGTCGAAGGCATTGAGGCCGGCCTCGCGCACCAGACCTTGCTCGGCGTGACCGGCTCCGGCAAGACCTTCAGCATCGCCAACGTGATCGCCCAGGTGAACCGCCCGACCCTGGTGCTGGCGCCGAACAAGACCCTGGCCGCGCAGTTGTATGGCGAGTTCAAGGCGTTCTTCCCGAACAACGCGGTGGAGTACTTCGTTTCCTACTACGACTACTACCAGCCCGAAGCCTACGTACCGTCCTCCGACACCTTTATCGAGAAAGACGCCTCGATCAACGACCACATCGAGCAGATGCGACTCTCGGCGACCAAGGCGCTGCTGGAACGCAAGGACGCGATCATCGTCACCACGGTGTCGTGCATCTACGGCCTGGGCAGCCCGGAAACCTATTTGAAGATGGTGCTGCACGTCGACCGCGGCGACAAACTCGACCAGCGCGAACTGTTGCGTCGCCTGACGAGCCTGCAATACACCCGCAACGACATAGACTTCGCCCGGGCGAGCTTCCGCGTGCGCGGCGATGTGATCGATATCTACCCGGCGGAATCCGACCTGGAAGCGATCCGCATCGAGCTGTTCGACGATGAAGTCGAGAGCCTGTCGGCCTTCGACCCGTTGACCGGCGAAGTGATCCGCAAGCTGCCGCGCTTCACCTTCTACCCGAAAAGCCACTACGTGACCCCGCGCGAAACCCTGATGGGCGCCATCGAGGGCATCAAGGCTGAGCTGGTGGAGCGCCTGGAATACCTGCGTTCCAACAACAAGCTGGTGGAAGCCCAGCGCCTGGAACAGCGCACCCGCTTCGACCTGGAGATGATCCTCGAACTGGGCTACTGCAACGGCATCGAAAACTACTCGCGCTACCTCTCGGGCCGCGAGTCCGGGCAGGCGCCACCTACCTTGTTCGATTACCTGCCGGACGATGCCTTGCTGGTGATCGACGAGTCCCACGTCAGCGTGCCGCAGGTGGGCGCGATGTACAAAGGTGACCGTTCCCGTAAAGAGACCCTGGTGGAATACGGCTTCCGCCTGCCATCGGCGCTGGATAACCGGCCGATGCGTTTTGACGAGTTCGAAGGCATCAGCCCGCAGACGATTTTTGTCTCGGCCACGCCGGGTAACTACGAGGCCGAACATGCCGGGCGGGTAGTTGAGCAACTGGTGCGCCCGACCGGCCTGGTGGACCCGCAAATCGAAATCCGCCCGGCGCTGACCCAGGTGGATGACTTGCTCTCGGAGATCACCAAGCGCGTGGCCCTGGAGGAGCGGGTGCTGGTCACCACGCTGACCAAGCGCATGTCCGAAGACTTGACCGATTACCTGGCCGACCACGGCGTGCGCGTGCGCTATTTGCACTCGGACATCGACACCGTGGAGCGCGTGGAAATCATCCGCGACCTGCGCCTGGGGGCGTTCGATGTGCTGGTGGGGATCAACCTGCTGCGTGAAGGCCTGGATATGCCGGAAGTGTCCCTGGTGGCGATTCTGGATGCGGACAAGGAAGGCTTCCTGCGGTCTGAGCGTTCGTTGATCCAGACCATTGGCCGGGCGGCGCGCAACCTGAATGGCCGGGCGATTCTGTATGCGGACCGGATCACCGGTTCCATGGAACGGGCGATTGGCGAGACCGAGCGTCGTCGCGACAAGCAGATTGCCTACAACCTGGAGCATGGCATCACGCCGAAGGGTGTGTTCAAGGACGTGGCCGACATCATGGAAGGCGCCACCGTGCCGGGTTCGCGCAGCAAGAAGCGCAAGGGCATGGCCAAGGCTGCGGAGGAGAATGCCAAGTACGAAGCGGAATTGCGTTCGCCGAGCGAGATCACCAAGCGTATTCGTCAGTTGGAAGAGAAGATGTACCAGCTGGCGCGGGATCTGGAGTTTGAAGCGGCGGCGCAGATGCGCGATGAGATCGGCAAGTTGCGGGAGCGGTTACTGGCGGTCTGATGATCGTTCCCACGCTCTGCGTGGGAAAGCAGCCCGGGACGCTCTGCGTCCCAAGAGCGGACGCGGAGCGTCCAGTGAGGCATTCCCACGCAGAGCGTGGGAACGATCTTCAAGCTCCCTCGCCACAACAAGCTCCCTCGCCACAGGTTATTTCAGTGGGCTTCCCCAGCCTTAAGCCCCGCCGGCAACGCCTTGGTCAACAAGATCGCCACCATACTGATCCCCAACGCCAACCCTACAAAATGGAACGCATCGTTATAGGCCATGATCTGCGCCTGCTGATGCGCTATCTCACTCAACTGGCCCAACGCCGCCGTCTCACTCCCAAACGTCTCCGTCAGCCTGGCCATGCGCTCTGCCACCTGCGGATTGGTCGGCACAATCGCCTCACGCAGGTAATCAAAGTAGGTCTTGGTGCGTGCATCCAGCAGCGTCGCCAGCAACGCAATCCCGATCGCCCCGCCCAGGTTTCGCAAAATATTGAACAGGCTCGACGCCGACCCCGCGTCCTTCTGCATGATGTATGCCGTGGCAATCAACGAAATTGTCACCATGATCAACGGCTGCCCCAGCGCACGGATGATCTGGATGCGGTTGAACTGGTCGCCGGCAAAGTCCGGGTTCAGCACCCCCGATGAAAAACTCGCCAACCCGAACAGCCCGA
This sequence comes from Pseudomonas sp. G5001, assembly GCF_013385475.1. Classification (NCBI taxonomy): domain Bacteria; kingdom Pseudomonadati; phylum Pseudomonadota; class Gammaproteobacteria; order Pseudomonadales; family Pseudomonadaceae; genus Pseudomonas; species Pseudomonas sp. G5001. Next base: position 108,936 of record NZ_JACAPZ010000015.1, on the reverse strand, counting down.
ACCCCAGCGTACACAGCCATTTGGGCGACACGTACTTCATCAGCTTGGGCACCAGCGGAATCAAAAACAGCTGCGGAACCCCCATCCACATGATCACTTCGCCGATTTGCAGGGCGTTGTAGTTCTGGATCTGCGCCAGGTACAGCGGCAGCAGATAAATCGAGCCATACAACCCCACGCCCATCCCCAGGCTCGAAATACTCGACAGCCCGAAATTGCGATTGCCGAGGATCCGCAGGTTGATCAGCGGGTTGGGCTTGGACATCTGCACGATCACAAAGGTGATCAAGCTCAACAGAGCGACGGTGCCCAGACTGACAATCAGGTTCGACTCCAGCCAGTCCTTGCGATGGCCTTCTTCCAGAAACACCTGCAAACACCCAAGGCCCACGGCCATGGTGACGATGCCAAGATAGTCGGTGCTTTTGAGCAGGTCCCAGTTGGAGTCCTTTTTCTCCAGGCCGTACAGCAGCCCGGCGATCATGATCAGGCCCGGTGGGATGTTGATGTAGAAGATGTATTCCCAACCCCAGTTTTCCGTGAGCCAGCCGCCAATGGTCGGGCCGATGGACGGGGCGAAGGTGGCGGTCATGGCGAACATGGCCATGCCTTTGGCGCGGTGATGTTCGGGCAGCTTGATCAGCGTGAGGGTGAACGCCAGGGGGATCAGCGCGCCGCCGGTAAAGCCCTGCAGCGCGCGGAATACGATCATGCTTTCCAGGCTCCAGGCCATGGAGCACATCAGCGAGGCGATCAGGAACCCGCCCGAGACCCACACCGCCAGCCGACGCGCCGACAGCAGCTGCACCAGCCAGGCGGTGAGGGGGATCATGATGATTTCGGCCACAAGGTAGGAGGTGGAAATCCACGAACCTTCTTCCAGGGTGGCCGACAGCGCGCCCTGGATGTCCTTGAGGGACGAGTTGGTGATCTGGATGTCGAGCACTGCCATGAAGGCGCCGAGCATCACGCTCATGACCGCGATCCAGTCGCGCCGGCTCGGTTCGCCTACCGGCGGCAGCAGTTGATCACCGGCCATCGTGCGGGTCTTGGATGTTCACTTTGACCGTCACCGACATGCCCGGGCGGATTTTGCCCTGCAGCGGGTTGTCGGTGGCGAAGGTCAGTTTGACCGGAATCCGTTGTACGACTTTGGTGAAGTTGCCCGTGGCATTGTCCGGCGGCAGCAGGCTGAATTGCGCGCCGGAAGCGCCGAACAGGTTGGCCACGCGGCCTTCGATTGGAGTATCGCTGTAGGCGTCGAATGTCAGCTCGGCTTTTTGCCCAGGCTGCATATGGCCGATCTGGGTTTCCTTGAAGTTGGCCTGCACCCAGATGTCCTGGTCCGGGACGATCGACAGCAGGTAGGCGCCGGCCTGTACGTATTGACCGTTGCGTGCGGCACGCTGGCCGATCAGGCCGCTGATGGGCGCGTGGATTTCGCTGCGGGTCAGGTTCAGTTCGGCCTGGGCCAGGTCGGTCCTGGCGTTGGCGATCATCGCGTCGAGGCGCTTGATCTCGGCGTTCAGGGCGTTGACCTGCTGGCGCTGGCCCTGCAGGTCGGCCTGGGCCATGGTCACCTGGGAGCGGGCGATGTGGTTGTCGGCGTCGAGGGTGGTGACCCGTTCTTCGGAGACATAGCCGGGTTTGCGCAGGGTTTGTGCGCGGTTCAGGTCGATCTGCGAGCGGCCGAGGGTGGCCTGGCTGGACGAGACCTTGGCTGCACCGGCGGCGATCAGGCTGGCTTGCTGGGTCAGTTTGCTCTGGGCCTGCACGCGCTCGGCTTCGCGCATGGCCAGGGCGGCGTTGGCGCGGTCGACGGCGAGGTGGAAGTCGTCGCCTTCGAGCTTGACCAGCAGTTGGCCTTTTTCCACGTGCTCGTTGTCGCCCACCAGCACCTCGACGATGCGCGCACCCAGTTGGCTGGAGACCCGGGTGATCTCGCCCTGGACGTAGGCGTTGTCGGTGCTTTCATAAAAACGGCCCTTGAAGAACCACTGAGCGAAAAAGCCCGCGGCGATCAGGACCACGATAAACAGGAAGATAAACAGGCGGCGTTTGAGCGGGGCAGGCATGGCGATGATGTCGTCGACAAAAGGTAATGGAATATAGCCAGCGAACGGTCTGGCAAATAGCCATGTCGAGACTTGAGACCGGAGCTTGTCTCATATGCCCTTTGTTCGCCTCCCCACGCTGGAGCCCAAGGGCTTGGGGCTGTTACCATTCGCCCCTTGTTTCATTTTCAGTTTTATCGCCAATTCGAGACCCGCCATGACCACCGTCCGCACGCGCATCGCGCCATCGCCTACTGGGGATCCCCACGTAGGTACTGCTTACATCGCCTTGTTCAACTACTGCTTTGCCAAGCAGCATGGCGGTGAATTCATCCTGCGGATCGAAGACACCGATCAACTGCGCTCCACGCGCGAGTCGGAACAGCAGATTTTCGATGCCCTGCGCTGGTTGGGCATTACCTGGGCTGAAGGCCCGGACGTCGGTGGCCCCCACGGCCCGTATCGCCAGAGCGAGCGCAGCGACATCTACAAGCAGTACACCCAGCAACTGGTCGACATGGGCCACGCCTTCCCGTGCTTCTGCACCGCCGAAGAGCTGGACCAGATGCGCGCCGAGCAGCAGGCCCGTGGCGAAACCCCGCGCTATGACGGCCGCGCACTGCTGCTGTCGAAGGAAGAAGTGGCCCGGCGCCTGGCCGCCGGCGAGCCGCACGTTATCCGCATGAAGGTGCCGAGCGAAGGCGTGTGCGTGGTGCCGGACATGCTGCGCGGTGACGTCGAGATCCCGTGGGACCGCATGGACATGCAAGTGCTGATGAAGACTGACGGCCTGCCGACGTACTTCCTGGCCAACGTGGTGGACGACCACCTGATGGGCATCACCCACGTACTGCGTGGCGAAGAGTGGCTGCCATCGGCGCCGAAACTGATCCTGCTGTACGAGTACTTCGGCTGGGAACAACCGCAGCTGTGCTACATGCCGCTGCTGCGTAACCCGGACAAGAGCAAGCTGTCCAAGCGCAAGAATCCGACCTCGGTGACCTTCTACGAGCGCATGGGCTTCATGCCCGAAGCGATGCTCAACTACCTGGGCCGCATGGGCTGGTCGATGCCGGACGAGCGCGAGAAGTTCTCGTTGCAGGAAATGGTCGATAACTTCGACCTGTCCCGCGTGTCCCTGGGTGGGCCGATCTTCGACATCGAGAAACTCTCGTGGCTCAACGGCCAGTGGCTGCGTGACCTGCCGGTGGAAGAGTTCGCCAGCCGCGTGCAGAAATGGGCGTTGAACCCCGAGTACATGATGAAGATCGCGCCGCTGGTGCAGGGCAGGGTGGAGACCTTCAGCCAGGTCGCACCGTTGGCGAGTTTCTTCTTTGCCGGTGGCGTGAACCCGGACGTGAAGCTGTTTGAGTCGAAGAAACTCTCGGGTGACCAGGTTCGCCAGTTGATGCAGTTGATCCTGTGGAAGCTCGAAAGCCTGCGCCAGTGGGAGAAGGAGGCGATTACCGCGACTATCCAGGCGGTGGTTGAATCCCTGGAGCTGAAATTGCGCGATGCGATGCCGCTGATGTTTGCCGCGATCACCGGGCAGGCGAGTTCGGTGTCGGTGCTCGATGCGATGGAAATTCTGGGCCCGGACCTGACTCGCTTCCGTCTGCGCCAAGCCCTTGATTTGCTTGGTGGTGTGTCGAAGAAAGAAAACAAGGAATGGGAAAAGCTGCTGGGCGCTATCGCTTAAGCACGCTGTTGTAACGGCCAAACCCCGGTTTTCCGGGGTTTGCTCGGTAAGTGATTGTTATCTCGGCAAAAAATTTTGAAAATTGTTGAAAATAAATTTGACACGTTTCGAATACGCCATTAAGATTCGCCCCGTCCTCACCGACGAGGGGCTATAGCTCAGCTGGGAGAGCGCTTGCATGGCATGCAAGAGGTCAACGGTTCGATCCCGTTTAGCTCCACCAATTTACAGGTTCAAGGTCTGGCCACACCGTCCTTGAATTCGATCAGACTCAGCCTGATCACGTTGTATAGAAGGTTTGTGTCCCCTTCGTCTAGTGGCCTAGGACACCGCCCTTTCACGGCGGTAACAGGGGTTCGAGTCCCCTAGGGGACGCCAGTTTCAACAAGCAGTTCGAAAGGTCTGCTGCGCCGCGAGGCGAAAAATCCGGGGCTATAGCTCAGCTGGGAGAGCGCTTGCATGGCATGCAAGAGGTCAACGGTTCGATCCCGTTTAGCTCCACCAATTTACAGGTTCAAGGTCTGGCCACACCGTCCTTGAATTCGATCAGTTCTCAGCGCTGATCAGTTGTACAGAAGGTTTGTGTCCCCTTCGTCTAGTGGCCTAGGACACCGCCCTTTCACGGCGGTAACAGGGGTTCGAGTCCCCTAGGGGACGCCACGATTACCCGCTCTGCGGGATTTTGAAGGGTCATTCAATTATTGAATGGCCCTTTTGTTTGTCTGGCGTTTGGCCAATCCTCCTTCCTTTTTCCCTGAATGTTCTTCTGACCAATGGTCATGCCTGTGGCTTGCGAAATATTATTATGGTAATAATATTCGAAGCATGAGATTCGGAGGCAACGATGAACGATAAAAAAGCGCAAACCCGCGAACGCATTCTGCAAGCTGCCGGCGCCGCCCTGGTACAACGCGGCCCGGCCGAGCCGAGTGTGGGCGAAGTCATGGGCGCGGCGGGGCTTACCGTCGGCGGTTTCTACGCGCACTTTGAAAGCAAGGACGCACTGATGCTGGAGGCCTTCACCGAGTTGCTGGCCCGGCGTCGCGCCGCCGTCGATGACATGGACTCCTCGCTGACCGGTGAAGAGCGTCGCGCGCTGGTCGCAGCATTCTACCTGTCGCGCAAGCACCGTGACTCCACCAGCCAGGCGTGCCCGATCCCGTCCACCGTGGGCGAGATGAGCCGCCTGCCGGACGAATTTCGCCAGGCCTTGAACGAACACTGCGAACTGATGGCAGCACAGCTGGCCGCCAGCCCGGAAGACACCGACAAGGCCCTGGCCGACATGGCGCTGATGATCGGCGGTTTGTCGCTGGCCCGCGCCCTGGGCCCGGGTGAGTTATCGGATCGTGTATTGCGTGCGGCCAAGTCCGCAGTGCGTTAAGAACGGCTTCTGGCCTGAGGGATGAGCGATGGGCACGTTGAAATGGATTCGTGGCGTCAATGGCACCTTGGGCCGGCTGGCGCCGCAAACGGTGGCCAGCAAGATGCGTCGGGTGTTCATGACGCCTCGCGATTTGCCGCCCCGTGACTGGGAGCTGCCGCTGCTGGCGCAGTCCGAGCGCATCACTTTGCGTTTCGGCCTGTCGGCGCTGAAGTGGGGCCAGGGCCCTGCGGTGCTGTTGATGCACGGCTGGGAAGGGCGCCCGACGCAATTCGCCAGCCTGATCAGCGCATTGGTGGACGCGGGTTATTCGGTGGTTGCGCTGGACGGCCCGGCCCACGGGCGTTCGCCGGGGCGCGAAGCCCATGTGCTGCTGTTTGCCCGTGCCATGCTGGAAGCGGCTGCCGAACTGCCACCGCTGCATGCGGTTGTCGGTCACTCCATGGGTGGGGCCAGCGCGATGTTGGCGGTGCAGTTGGGCTTGCGCACCAAGGCGTTGGTCAGTATCGCCGCACCCTCGCGGTTTCTCGACGTACTGCGCGGCTTTGCCGGCATGGTCGGTTTGCCGGCGCGAGCGCGTTCGGCGTTTATCCAGGAGGTCGAGCTGACGATGGGCATGCCTCTCAAGCACCTCGATGTCGCCCACTATCAAATGAATATCCCGGGCCTGATCGTGCATGCCGAAGACGATACCTTCGTCTCGGTCAAGGCTTGCCAGGTCATCCATGACGCCTGGTTCGACAGCCGCCTGCTGCGCCTGGAGCAGGGCGGGCACCAGAAAGTGCTGGCGGATCCGCGTGTGATCGAAGGCGTGCTGGCGCTGCTGGCCGGCCGCCACGTGCCGGAGCGCCAAACCGCCTGAGCCATGGGTTACACTGCTCGCCGCCGACATTAATCGACCGGGAGCACCCCATGGGCTGGGATTTGGCAACGCCGTTTATCATTGATCTGCAGGTCGGTGCCGAAGACATCGACGGTCTGGGGCATGCCAACAACGCCGTTTACGTGTCCTGGCTCGAACGCTGCGCCTGGCGCCATTCCCAGCGCCTGGGGCTGGACCTTAGCGAGTACCGCAGGCTGGATCGCGCGATGGCCGTGGTGCGTCATGAGATCGATTACCTCGCCGCCGGTTACGAGGGCGATGAGCTGCAGTTGGCGACCTGGATCGTCGACTGGGACCAGCGCCTGAAAATGACCCGACGCTTCCAGCTGGTACGCCCGCGTGATGGCGCTACCTTGCTGCGAGCGCAAACCACCTTTGTCTGCATCGAACTGTCCAGCGGCAAGCCCAAGCGCATGCCGTCGGAATTTCTTGAGGGTTATGGCCCTGCGCTGCATGGCGAATTACCTGCCAGCGTCTGAAACCAGTAAACTGCGCCACGTTTTTCGTTGAGTGTTTTCCATGCAAATTGCTTTGGCGCCCATGGAGGGGTTGGTCGACAACATCCTGCGGGACGTGCTGACCCGGGTCGGTGGTATTGATTGGTGCGTGACCGAGTTCATCCGGGTCAACGACCGCCTGCTGACGCCTGCCTATTTCCACAAACTCGCCCCTGAGTTGCTGCACGGTGCCAAGACCGCTGCCGGCGTGCCGCTGCGTGTGCAGTTACTCGGTTCAGACCCGGTGTGTTTGGCGGAAAACGCAGCCCTGGCGTGTGAGCTGGGCTCTCAGGTGGTTGACCTCAACTTCGGTTGCCCGGCCAAGACCGTGAACAAGTCCCGTGGCGGTGCGGTGCTGCTCAAGGAGCCGGAGCTGCTTAACCAGATCGTCGAACACGTACGGCGTGCGGTGCCGGCACATATTCCCGTCACGGCCAAGATGCGCCTGGGCTTCGACAGCCCCGACGGTGCCCTGGTGTGCGCCACGGCCCTGGCCGAAGGCGGCGCAGCGCATATCGTGGTGCATGCCCGCACCAAGGCTGACGGCTACAAACCTCCGGCGCACTGGGAGTGGATCCCGCGTGTGCAAGAGGTGGTCAAGGTGCCGGTGTTCGCCAACGGTGATATCTGGAGCGTTGAAGACTGGCGGCGGTGTCGCGAAATCAGTGGTGTCGAAGACATCATGCTCGGTCGCGGCCTGGTGGCTCGTCCCGACCTGGCCCGGCAGATTGCTGCCGCGCGGGCCGGGGAAGAGGTGGTCGAGATGACTTGGGCGCAGATGCAACCCATGCTCCAGGAATTCTGGCGGCAATCCGTTGAGCAATTGACCGAGCGCCAGGCGCCGGGACGCTTGAAGCAATGGCTGGCGATGCTGACCCGCAACTATCCCGAAGCAGTTGAACTATTTACGCTGATGCGGCGGGAAACCGACCTGGAGCAGGTAGGACGATTGTTAGGGGTGCCTGATTCGGTTGCGCTGCAAAATTGAGTACATATATATAAGCGTTTCAATCCAGTAGGAAAGGGTGCCGTGGGCGCCCTTTTTTTTGCTTGAAATAAGGCCGCGGATCGTTAACAGCGAGTGTTTGTGGGCACGTGGCTAGAGCTTTTTGATTGCTTTATATATGTGAGCAAGTTTCTTGTTTGCTACAGGGTCTTGCGGTGTCAGCGGCGCATATTTTTAAGTTTTGTTAGTTGGAGTATGAGGGGCGCGCGCAATAACACAGATATGAATGACTGGCGTGGGTGAGTGATTTCATCAATTTGCCTTAACGGCTGACTGTTGCCTGATATATCCATTTTGCCCACGGCGACCACCGGGTAAGCATGATGTTTTACGGAAAGTCCATAGGATAAAGTCTCTATTTTCATTTGATTTCCTTATGTGAAGGCCGATTTTCGGAACCCGATGCTCGCAACACCCACGAAAGTAGGGAGTGTGCAGCACTCGGGTTTGTTTCCAGTCCAGAACCTGGACGGTCTGTTTGCAGACCGCTGAAGGAGTTTTGGCAATCACTGAATAAGGATTTGTTTATGTCTAATTTGTCGGTCAATAATTTCCCTCGCTTGACTAATGACTTCAATCAGCAGAATGCAGACCTGCCAAAGTCTGTCGACAAGAGCGCCGGCGAAATCCGGGCGAATACGCCCGGCACAGTATTGAAAAACAATCCCGCCGTGGTGACGGATGGAACCGTCACCTTCAACAAGGATGCACTCGAGAAGTTGTTCGAGTTGTTTGAATATGCATTCAAGGCCATACGGAACATGCTCTCCGGGCAGGGCGGGATGCCCAAGTTGGTACCCGATGCTGGCCCGCTGCCTAAACCCGAAAAGAGTAGCGATACTCCGGTGAAGGATAAGGCGGACAGTAAATCGAATGTGCCGGACACTGCGGCCAAGGACAAGGCGGGGACTGACTCGCAAGTGCCGAACACTGTAGCCAAGGACAAAGCCGAGACCAACTCGCCGGTATTGAACACTGCACTCAAGGACAAGTCCGGGACCAACCCTGAGGTGTCAGTACAGAAAGACAAGCCAGCAAACAATCCAGCGGTCCCGAGTTCCGAGGTTAAGGTAACGCCTAAACCCCTGCCAGAGCCCCGCAGGCCAGACCCCGCATCGGGCAAGGACGTGCAGCCGAACGCCCGGAGCAGTTCCGACGTGAACGTCACGGTCCAAGTGATGAACTGCCATTGCCCTCACCCGGATGCAACGAAGCCGGTCCCGCCTAAGCCCGATGCACCGGTCCCGCCGAAGCCAGACGTGCCGGTTCCGCCGAAGCCCGATGCACCGGTTCCGCCGAAGCCCGATGTGCCGGTCCCGCCGAAGCCAGACGCTCCGGTCCCACCGAAGCCGGATGCGCCTAAACCAGATGCTCCGAAGCCGGATAAGCCGGAGCCGGACATCACTTCGCCAGGGCCGTCTGAGGATTTCTTTGAGTTCGAAACCAGCGGCAGGCGTCGAGCGTTCGACAACGACTGGCGGTTTAATCCCGGCCGCCGGATAAGCAGGTAAGTCGGCCACTTCCTCAGTTTTTTTCAACAAGGCGCTCCCGATCAAAAACGTCGGGGGGCCCTTGATGAAGGATGGTTATATGTCTTGTTCAGAAATCAATAATGCGGGCGCGGTCAGAAACTATTATCAACATTCGCAAACCGGCAACACACCAGGACGATCGGTTCCCGTGCAGCCGGTATTCGTTAATAACCAAGTCCTCTCATCGTTCGGTAATAACGATCAAAGTACCGTTGGAAACACAGCCAGCGACACCCCGCTGTTAGCAAAGCTCCTCGAACTGTTCACCCAGTTTTTTACACAGTTGCAAGGCCTGCTGGCGGGCAAGGAACTGGCGAATACAGTGGCGACCAAGGTAACGCCTGCGCCCCCGCCGGCAGTGCTGCCCAAGCCGGATGCACCCCTGCCGGATCCAGCACCGCAGCCGCTTCCTGATCTGTCCGATAAGCGCAACGGCGCCAAGCCTGCAAATATATGGAACGGTTTTCGCCAGGGCCCTGATGGTAATTGCGTGACCATTTCGGCGATCAAGGCGGCGATGGCGAAGTTCGGTCAAAGCCCGACCGATATCTTCAAGTCTGTTCAAGCCAAGGGTGATGGCTATCACATTGTCATGCGTGACGGGTACGCGCTGGATTTGAGCAAGGATGAATTGGCCCAAGCCAGGCGTGGCTCGAAGTTTGTCCCGATGCGCGATCCCGGCATGCTCAAGGATGCGCACTTTCTATTTGCCGTCAGCGCCAAGCGAGCGATGCTGGAAAACAATGACGGGACTGCAGGCAGGAGCTTTCAATCCGCGATAAACAGCCTCAACGACGGTGAAGACGAAACGGGACCCGGGGAAGGCTTCAAGCGTCTGGGCTTGCGCCAGCATATGAAAGAAGTTCCGGTCAGTGCGTTTGCTGATAAATCATTGATCGGTATGGTCAACAGGAGCAGGCACTCTGTAGCAGTGGTTGACGGGTGTGAGGAGATGTATGGGACTAAAGCGGGAAGACCGCGGTTTGGACGGGCTATTGCATTGGTTGGCTAACGGGCCGTCCATAAAACAATAAGAAGATGATCGTTGCTGCGCAATACGTTAAATCTATAACTAGATCTTGTTGAACTTATTATCTGACTGAGTGCAGTTCATCGCGTGCAGAAAATACTGTATGCCGTGTTCATGCACTTTCTTTTTATGCCTGAACACAACGTGCAGGTGGCAGCGTTTACCACGGGCCATTGTGTGTTCGCCCTTTAAAGGAGTGCTCCATGATTACGATGAATACGGGTTATACAATGAGTACGGCGGTCCATCATCCTGCGCGTGTACACGGGGGTGAAAATAAATCCGTCGACAGTGTAAGTACTTTGAATTCTACCGAGCGACAGTTCGGTGAGCATTTTGATACGAGCAGCCATTCTGCTGTTATCCAGATGATGATATCGACCTTCGGTCCCGCGCGCGCTGATCTATTTGATGAAGTAAAGCGCGTTGGCTCGGGGTATGACATTACGCTGAAAGACGGTTATAAGTTGCATGTTTCCGATCATGAAGTGCATGGCACTGCGTCAGCGTCGAGATTTGTCGGTGGTGATGCCAGTACAGTGGAAAACGCGAATTTCGCATTGGCTGTCTTCGTCAAGCGCAAACAATTGTCCAGTTCCGACAGCCGTATCAGCAGCAGCTTTAACGCGGCCTTGACCACGTCCTTACAGGGTGAGACTGCATCGAACCTGCTCAAGGGCATGGGCATGGGCCGTTTTATGCAGCAGATCCCTTCGGAGCAACTCGTCGGCAGGAACTCCGTCGGCGTCATGGAGGCGCATAACTTCGGTGCCGCGTTGATTCGGGATGGGGTGGCGCATCGGTTTGACCGTCAATATCGCCCCGACCGTCCCTACGTCTACGTGCTGGACAAGGAGGGGCAATCGGCTAAGCCGGTCAAGCGAGATGTGCCGGTTGCTCCGGTCGATGTTCCCCACGTCGATACGCCGTCCACCCGGCGTGGCCGCAAGCCCGTTGACATTCTCAGCGGATTTAACGCGGCCGAGCGAGGATTCGGTGAGGTTGTTGATGGCAGCAGCCATGCCTGCGTCATAAAAATGATGATGATGAGGTTTGGTCCAGACGCCACGGATATGTTCGAGAAAGTCACCCCGGCGGGAGACGGTTATGACATCACGATGAAGGACGGTTTCGAACTGCATTTTTCCCGGCAAGAGTTGCAGCAAGCGACCACGGCCTCGCGTTTCGCTGGGAACAACCCCGACGCGGTGAAGCAGGCCAACTTCATGCTGGCGGCGTACACGAAGCGCAAGCAGATGACCCGCGGTGACCAGGACCCTGGGGCATCGTTTGAAAAGATTTTATCGAACACGCTCAAAGGCGATACGGAATACCGCGTGTTGAAGGGCTTGGGCATGACTGGCTTCTTGCGCATCGTGCCACCCGCCAAGATGCAGGAGCAGGGCGCGGTGGGGGTGGTCAGTACTTTTGGCTATTCGAGTGCCTTGGTACTGGATGGCCTGCAGCACAGCAATGGTGACAAGCCATCTATCGTCAAATCTTATGGCTACATGCTCGCCGAGGAGGTACCGGACGGAGTGCCCGTTGGTTCAAGCTCGCGGCCCCCGCCTATTTCCAATGTACCGGTCGGGGTCAAGCCTGGGGATATCTGGAGTGGATTCTATCAAGGTGTCGAGGGGAACTGTGTCACGGTATCGGCGATCAAGGCGGCGATGATGAAGTATGGGCAAAGTCCCCGGGGCATCTATAAAAACATCACCGAGACCCGCGACGGTTACACCGTGACGATGCGCGATTCCAGCAAGGTCAGCTTGACCCATGCAGAACTGAAAACAGCCCGCGAACACTCGAATTTCAAAGGCACCGACGCCGGCCTGCTCAAGGATGCGAATTTCCTGTACGCCGTCAGCGCCAAGCGGGCGCAAATGGAGAACCACGAGTTTCGTGCCGGCGAGAGCTTTGAAGCGGCGATGAGCACGCTCAATGATGGCGAGACCCCTGGTGATGCACTGCGGCGCCTGGGTTTGTTCGCCTTTACCCGAAGCAGCAGCGTCCAGGCGCTGGCAGATGGTGCAACCGGCACGTTGGCGAACTTCATGCATTCTGTTGTCGTCGTTGATGGGGCTTTTGATGATTACGGGTATAAACACCCACTGAAATCATCAAGCTGGATGGATGAAGAGGGCACCGCGCTAACGCTGGTTTAGGTTTAAAGGTGCAAAGTTTGAGAAACACAGGCCACGAGATCTCGTGGTCTTTTTTCTGCGCGCAGAAAGGACAAGCCCGATGGTGGCCGGCTACATATGCCTTGCAATCTGTGTCCGCATAGGTAGTTGGCCTCGGCTACTCTCATCGACTCTGGAACCTCCTGGTCATGGATGAAATTCAACAGCATTGGCTGTATGCCCTGTCTGCTCCCATGGTGTCCATCAACCCTGGCGCCGGTTATCTCGAGGCGCCGCCCAGCAGCGCCGGGGAGTGCTTTGCATCCTGCATGGTAGGTGTGCCCGAAAATGGAAAGCACTTGAACCTACAGGCTCAAAAAGCAGCTGCCCATCAGGAAAATCCGGTGCAACTTATTCCGATGAAGTGGCCTGGGGCATTCGCTTCAGTACCTGCCTGAACCCTTCCACCGGCAAGGGCCGACTGTGCAGATACCCCTGATACAAATGACACCCAAGCCCCTGCAAAAACGCCAGTTGCTCAGGGGTTTCCACTCCTTCGGCAATGACGTCCAGGTTCAAGCTGCGCGCCATGGCCACAATGGCACGGATGATCTCCGCATCGTTGGGGTCATGGGTGGCGTCGCGCACAAACGACTGGTCGATCTTCAGCGCATCCACCGGCAGGCGCTTGAGGTAGGTCAGCGACGAATAGCCGGTGCCGAAATCATCCATCGCAAAACTCACGCCGAGCTTTTTCAGGCGGCGCATTTTGCTGATGGTGTCGTCCAGATTCTGGATCACGATGCCTTCGGTGATTTCCAGCTTCAGCAGGGTATAAGGCAGATGGTGGGTGCGCAGGCTGCGTTCTACCCGTTCGACAAAATCATTCTGGCGAAACTGCCGCGGGCTGATGTTGACGCACAGGCTGAAGTTCAGCGGGTCTACCAGCCCCTCGGCAATCAACTGCGCGAAGGTGCTGCAGGCTTCGTCGAGGATCCAGGTGCCCACTTCAAGGATCAGGCCGCTGTCTTCCAGGACCTTGATGAATTCCGTCGGGGACTGTGCGCCCAACTGCGGGTGTTGCCAGCGCACCAGGGCCTCGGCGCCGACGATGGTGTTGCCGCGCGCATCCACCTGGGGTTGGTAATGCACGCTGAACTCGCCGCGGGACAGGGCCAGGCGCAGGTCGGTTTCCATGCGCAGCCGCTCGCTGGCGGTTTTCTGCATGCTGTTGTGGAACATCTGGATGGTGTTGCGCCCTGAATCCTTGGCCCGGTACAGGGCGATGTCGGCGCGCTTGAGCAAATCGGCCGGGGTTGAGCCGTGATCGGGGATCAGCGCCACGCCAATGCTCGGGGTGACTTGCAGGCGGTGGCCATCCAGGAACATCGGTTCGGATAACAGTTCGCGCAGGGTATCGGCCAGCTCCTGGACCTGAGTGCTGACTTGCGGGCGCGTGCCTTCCAGGCCGCTGAGCAGCACCACAAACTCATCGCCGCCCAGGCGTGCCACGGTGTCTTCCATGCGCACACTGGCTTCGAGGCGTGCAGTGACGATCTTCAGCACCGTGTCGCCGACCGGGTGGCCGAGGGAATCGTTGATGTGCTTGAAATGGTCCAGGTCAAGAAACAGCAGGGCGCCCCGCAGGTTGTGGCGCTTGAGCAGGGCGATCTGCTGGCTCAGGCGGTCCATCAGCAGGGCGCGGTTGGGCAGGTTGGTCAGGGGGTCGTGATAGGCCAGGTGGCGAATCTGCGCCTGGGCGTTTTTCAGCAGGCTGACGTCCCGGGCGGTCAGCAACAGGCAGGGGGTTTCGTTGAGGGTGATGGGCTCCACCGACACTTCAACCGCCAGCACTTCGCCGCGTTTGTTGTGCCAGAGCATTTCCAGGTGATGAATGCGGCCCTTGATCTGCAACTCGGCCAATAACGCCGCGCGCTGGTTTTCATCGGCCCAGATGCCGATCTGGTACAGCGTCAGGCCGATCGCTTCTTCGGCGCGGTAGCCGGTGAGGCGGCAGAAACCGTCATTGACCTCCACGTAGCGCCCGGTATCGCGCTCGGTGATCGACACCGCATCGGGGCTGGAATGAAAGGCCTTGGCGAACTTCTCTTCGCTGGCCTTGAGCGCCGCTTCCGAGCGTTGTTGTTGGGTGATGTCCCGCAGGGTGGTGACGATGCAGGGTTGGTCGCTGACCTGGATCAGGCGGCTGGATATCACACAGTTCAGGGTCTGGCCGTTCTTGTGATGAACGGTGATTGCCACGTTGCTCAGGGATTGTTCGCGGATCACCTGCTCGATGCGCTGCAGGCGTTGGCTGGACTCCTCCCACAAGCCGATCTGCTCGGCGTTGTTGTTGAGCACCTCGGCGGCGGTCCAGCCGAAGGTCTGGGTGAAGGCCGGGTTGATTTCGATAAACTGGCCGGTCTCCAGGCGCGTCACGCAGATCGGGTCGGGGCTGGCGAGGAACAGGCTGGCGAATTTTTCTTCGGATGCGATCAGGCGCTGCTCACGTTCAACCTGGTCGGTAATGTCGAGCAAAGTCCCGGCCATTCGCAACGGTACGCCCGTGTCATCGCGATACAGGCGGGCGCGGCTTTCCAGGTAGCGCGAACTGCCGTCTTCCAGTTGCACGCGGTAGGTCAGTTGGTAGTTGCCCGCCGGGCCTTCGCGCAGGGTGCGGTAGGCGTTGCGCATGCTCTCGCGCTCTTCCTGGGGCATGCCTTCAAAGAAGGCCTCGAAGGATTCGTGGAACGGTTGGGGTTCCAGCCCGTGCAGTTGGGCGGCGCGGGCCGAGCCATAGAGCATGCCGCTGGGGATGTGCCAGTCCCAGGTGCCCAGTTGCGCCGAGTCCAGGGCCAGGTCCAGGCGTTCCTGGCTGTCCTTGAGGGCCTGCTCGGCATTCTTGCGCTCGGTGGTGTCGAGGAAGGTGCTGATCAGGTAGTCCTCGCCGTCCAGCTCGACTTTCTGGGCGCTGAGGGTGCCATCGTGGACCTGCCCGTTGCTGGCGCGAAACTGCACTTCCATGGTGATGGGGGCGCCTTTGCGCTGGGTGGCCTTGACCAGATGCGCGCGTTGTTCCGGGTGTACCCAGAGGCCCAGCTCCAATGTGCTGCGGCCAATGGCATCGGCCAACGGCCAGCCGAACAGGCTTTCGAAATACTGGTTGGCTTCGCTGATCAGGCCGTCCGCCTGGCGGGTCAGCAGGACCATCAGCGGGCACAAATGGAACAGGGTGGCGAAGCGCTTTTCCGAATGGCTGAGGGCGTGTTCGCGCTCGCGCTGGTGGGTGATTTCGCGGATCACCCCGATCATTCGCCGACGCCCGGCCTTGTCCGGTAGCAGGCTGCCGTTGATTTCCAGCCAGTGCAGGCTGCCATCGGGCCATTGGATACGGTGGTGCATGGCCTGGACAGCGGGTTCGCCGGCCAGCACCGCATGAAAGGCCCGGACCACCTTGGCGCGGTCCTCGGGGGCCAGCAGGTCCAGGTACTCCAGGTCTTCAGGCAGCGGCTGGCGCGGGTCGAAGCCGAACAGGGCCTGAGTGCCTCGGGACCAGCTGATCCGGCCGGTATCGATTTCCCAGCTCCAGGCGCCCAGCCGGGCAGCGTTGAGCGCCGCCAGCAGTTGCGGCGCGCTGTCCCAGCTTTGCTCCGCCTCCTGTGGGTCCAGGGCGTAGATGCGGGGCAGGGGTGGCACGGTATCGACGGGGTTGCGCATTATCAAAGGGCCTTGGCTCGATGGGCGTTCGGCGCGGGTTCCACGGTCTACGGGCCACGGCGATTCAAGCCTGATTCCCTGGCAGATCGACCTGTGCATCCAATAGGCTCATGAAAGCCCGCGCAGCGTTCGACAGCGTCCTTTCGGTGTGCACGATATAGCCTAGCTGGCGACTGAGCTGTATGCCCGGCAAAGCGATGCGTGCCACCTGGTCATCGAGCATGGTGCGCGGCAATACGCTCCAGGCAAGGCCAATGGAGACCATCATCTTGATGGTTTCCAGGTAGTTGGTGCTCATGGCGATGTTTGGCGTCAGGCCCTGGGCCTCGAACAGCCGCTGCACGATATGGTGGGTAAAGGTGTTGCCGCCGGGAAACACCGCCGGGTGCCGGGCGATGTCCGCCAGGCTGACGCTGCCGTTGCTGATCAGGCTGTGTTCCGGCGCCACCACGAAATCCAGCGGGTCGTCCCACACCGGGGTGGCCCGCACCAGCGTGTGGGGCTCCGGCGCCAGGGTGATCACGGCCACTTCGGCGCGGCCATGGAGGATTTCTTCGTAGGCCACTTCCGAATCGAGAAACTGAATATCCAGCGCGACGTTCGGGTATTCCCGGGTAAACGTTCGCAGTACGGGCGGCAGGCGATGCAGGCCGATGTGATGGCTGGTGGCCAGGGTGAGACGACCGCTGACCTCGCCGGTCAGGTTGGTCAGGGCGCGGCGAGTGTCGTCCAGTACATTGAGAATCTGATACGCCCGGGGCAGCAGCGCCCGTCCGGCTTCGGTGAGGCCGACTTCACGCCCCAGCCGGTCGAACAGGCGCACCTTTAATTGTTGCTCCAGGCCGGCGATGCGCTTGCTGATGGCCGGTTGGGTCAGGTGCAGGCGTTCACCGGCACCGGAGAAGCTGCCGGTCTCGGCGATGGCGATAAAGGCATTGAGGTTGGCCAGGTCCATTGTGCTATTCCAGTTGGTAATCCAAAGCATAAAAAATATGAATTTGAGTTATTTAATGTAGCGCCATACCATCAGCCTCACAAGCCAAAGGGTTATTGAATCGTTCAAGGCCCGGGGCATAGAAACACCTGATGAGGACCGCGTGATGGCCGGCAAAACGCTTTACGACAAGCTTTGGGATTCCCATGAAGTGAAACGGCGCGATGATGGGTCGTCGCTGATCTACATCGACCGTCACATCATCCATGAAGTGACCTCGCCCCAAGCGTTCGAAGGCCTGCGACTGGCCGGGCGCAAGCCTTGGCGCGTCGACTCGATCATCGCCACCCCGGACCACAACGTGCCGACCACCCCGGAGCGTAAAGGCGGGATCGACGCCATTGTCGACACCGTGTCGCGCCTCCAGGTGCAGACCCTCGATGATTACTGCGACGAATATGGCATCACCGAATTCAAGATGAATGACGTGCGCCAGGGCATCGTTCACGTGATCGGCCCGGAGCAGGGCGCTACCTTGCCCGGCATGACCGTGGTCTGCGGCGACTCCCACACCTCTACCCACGGGGCGTTTGGCGCCCTGGCCCACGGTATTGGTACCTCCGAGGTGGAACATGTATTCGCCACCCAGTGCCTCGTCGCCAAGAAAATGAAGAACATGTTGGTGTCGGTGGAAGGTGAGTTGCCTTTCGGCGTCACTGCCAAGGACATCGTCCTCGCCGTGATCGGCAAGATCGGCACCGCCGGCGGTAACGGCCACGCCATCGAATTCGCCGGCAGCGCGATTCGCGACCTGTCCATCGAAGGCCGCATGACCATCTGCAACATGTCCATCGAAGCCGGTGCCCGCGTGGGCATGGTGGCGGCGGACGAAAAGACCATTGCCTACGTCAAGGGTCGCCCATTCGCACCGAGCGGTGCCGATTGGGACGCCGCTGTCGAAGCCTGGAAAGACCTGGTTTCCGACGCCGATGCGGTGTTCGACACCGTGGTTACCCTCGATGCCGCCCAGATCAAGCCGCAAGTCAGCTGGGGCACCTCGCCGGAAATGGTGTTGGCCGTTGACCAGAACGTGCCGGACCCGGCCAAGGAAACCGACCTGGTCAAGCGTGGTTCCATTGAGCGCGCCTTGAAGTACATGGGCTTGAAAGCCAATCAGGCGATTACCGACATCCAGCTGGATCGCGTATTCATCGGCTCCTGCACCAACTCGCGGATCGAGGATTTGCGCGCTGCGGCGGTGATCGCCAAGGGCCGCAAAGTCGCCTCTACCATCAAGCAGGCGATCGTGGTGCCAGGTTCGGGCCTGGTCAAGGCCCAGGCTGAAGCCGAAGGCCTCGACAAGATCTTCCTCGAAGCCGGTTTTGAATGGCGCGAGCCGGGTTGCTCGATGTGCCTGGCGATGAACCCGGACCGTTTGGAGTCGGGCGAGCATTGCGCGTCCACCTCCAACCGTAACTTCGAAGGGCGTCAGGGCGCCGGTGGCCGTACCCATCTCGTCAGCCCGGCCATGGCTGCTGCGGCTGCCGTCAACGGTCGTTTCATCGACGTTCGCGAATTGATCTGAGGAATACCCGATGAAAGCTTTTACTCAACACACCGGTTTAGTCGCGCCGTTGGACCGTGCCAACGTGGACACCGACCAGATCATTCCCAAGCAGTTCTTGAAATCGATCAAGCGCACCGGTTTTGGCCCGAACCTGTTCGACGAGTGGCGCTACCTGGACGTGGGCTACGCCTACCAGGACAACTCCAAGCGCCCGCTGAACAAGGACTTTGTACTCAACGCCGAGCGTTACCAGGGTGCCAGCGTGTTGCTCGCCCGGGAAAACTTCGGTTGCGGCTCCAGCCGTGAGCACGCGCCGTGGGCCCTGGAAGAATATGGCTTTCGCAGCATCATCGCGCCGAGCTACGCCGACATCTTCTTCAACAACAGCTTCAAGAACGGCTTGCTGCCGATCATCTTGAGCGATGCCGAAGTGGATGAGTTGTTCCAGCAGGTGGAAGCCGATGTGGGCTACCAGTTGACCATCGACCTGGCGGCGCAGACCGTGACCCGTCCGGACGGCAAGGTGTATCACTTTGAAGTGGACGCCTTCCGCAAGCACTGCCTGATCAATGGCCTGGACGATATCGGCCTGACCTTGCAGGACGGCGATGCGATTGCAGCGTTTGAAACCAAACACCGGGCCAGCCAGCCTTGGTTGTTTCGTGACGCTTGATTCCATGTAGACCGGACTGGCCCCTTCGCGAGCAAGCCCGCTCCCACATTTGATTGCATTTCAACTGAAGGAACTCGGTCGAATGTGGGAGCGGGCTTGCTCGCGAAAGGGCCAGCAACAGCAACACAAAAACCAGGGACATCATCATGACCAGCACCGCCCACACCCAAGTCGTGCAAAAACAATTCGGCGAACAGGCCTCGGCCTACCTGAGCAGCGCAGTACATGCTCAAGGCACCGAGTTCGCGCTGCTCCAGGCCGAACTGGCCGGGCAGGGCGCTGCACGACTGCTGGACCTGGGTTGCGGCGCCGGTCATGTGAGTTTCAACGTGGCACCGTTGGTCAAGGAAGTGGTGGCGTACGACCTGTCCCAGCAGATGCTTGACGTGGTCGCCGCCGCGGCCGTGGACCGTGGCCTGGACAACATCCGCACCGTGCACGGCGCCGCCGAGCGCCTGCCGTTTGCCGATGGCGAATTCGACTTCGTGTTCAGCCGCTACTCGGCGCACCATTGGAGCGACCTGGGCCTGGCCCTGCGTGAAGTGCGCCGGGTGCTCAAGCCGGGTGGCGTGGCCGCTTTCGTGGACGTCTTGTCACCGGGCAGCCCGCTGTTGGACACTTACCTGCAAACCGTCGAAGTGCTGCGCGACACCAGCCACGTGCGTGACTATTCCGCCGGCGAGTGGATGCGCCAGCTCAGCGAAGCCGGTTTGCATGTGCGCAACAGCAGCCGCCAGCGCCTGCGCCTGGAATACACCTCGTGGGTCGAGCGCATGCGCACCCCAGAGGTATTGCGTGCCGCGATCCTGGAGCTGCAAAAGGCAATGGGCCAGGAAGTGCGCGATTACTTCGAGATTCAAGCCGACGGCACCTTCAGCACCGACGTGCTGGTGGTGTGGGCCGAACGCTGATTAATTTTTCCCGACCTGCCCACGGGCGGGTCGCTTGATGAAATGAGGAACCCATGAGCAAGCAGATTCTGATTCTCCCTGGCGACGGCATTGGTCCGGAAATCATGGCCGAAGCGGTCAAGGTGCTGGAAGTGGCTAACGCCAAGTACAGCCTGGGCTTCGAACTGAGCCACGACGTGATCGGCGGCGCGGCCATCGACAAGCACGGCGTGCCTCTGGCCGACGAAACCCTGGAGCGTGCCCGCGCAGCCGACGCCGTGCTGCTGGGCGCCGTGGGTGGCCCGAAATGGGACAAGATCGAACGTGACATCCGCCCTGAGCGCGGCCTGCTGAAGATCCGTGCGCAACTGGGCCTGTTCGGCAACCTGCGCCCGGCGATCCTTTACCCGCAACTGGCGGACGCTTCCAGCCTGAAGCCGGAAATCGTCGCGGGCCTGGACATCCTGATCGTCCGCGAACTGACCGGCGGTATCTACTTCGGCTCGCCACGGGGCGTGCGCGAGTTGGAGAATGGCGAGCGTCAGGCCTACGACACCCTGCCGTACAGCGAGAGTGAAATCCGCCGTATCGCCCGTGTCGGTTTCGACATGGCCCGTGTGCGTGGCAAGAAGGTCTGCTCGGTGGACAAGGCCAACGTATTGGCGTCCAGCCAGCTGTGGCGTGAAATCGTCGAAGAAGTCGCCAAGGACTACCCGGACGTCGAGCTGAGCCACATGTACGTCGACAACGCCGCCATGCAGCTGGTGCGTGCACCGAAGCAGTTCGACGTGATCGTCACCGACAACCTGTTCGGCGACATCCTGTCCGACCAGGCCTCGATGCTCACCGGTTCCATCGGCATGCTGCCGTCGGCCTCCCTGGATGCCAACAACAAGGGCATGTACGAGCCGTGCCACGGTTCGGCGCCGGACATCGCCGGGCAGGGCATTGCCAACCCGTTGGCGACCATTTTGTCGGTGTCGATGATGCTGCGTTACAGCTTCAACCTGACCGACGCCGCGGATGCCATCGAGCAGGCCGTGAGCCTGGTGCTCGACCAGGGCCTGCGCACTGGCGACATCTGGTCCCAGGGTTGCACCAAGGTCGGTACGCAAGAAATGGGCGACGCAGTAGTCGCCGCGCTGCGGAATCTGTAATCTCTCGGGCCCGCTTGCAGATGTTGCTGCAAGGCGGCCCACTTTTGAACAAGGTGTAGTTGCGATGAAACGTGTAGGTCTGATCGGTTGGCGCGGTATGGTCGGTTCCGTGCTCATGCAGCGGATGCTGGAAGAGCAGGATTTCGATCTTATTGAGCCGGTGTTTTTCACCACCTCCAATGTAGGTGGTCAAGGGCCGTCCGTGGGCAAGGACATTGCTCCGCTCAAGGACGCCTACAACATTGAAGAACTGAAGACCCTCGACGTCATTCTGACCTGCCAGGGTGGCGACTACACCAGCGAAGTCTTCCCCAAGCTGCGCGAAGCCGGCTGGCAGGGTTACTGGATCGACGCCGCTTCCAGCCTGCGCATGCAGGATGACGCGGTGATCGTGCTGGACCCGGTCAACCGCAAGGTGATCGACCAGCAACTGGACGCGGGCACCAGGAACTACATCGGCGGCAACTGCACCGTCAGCCTGATGCTGATGGGCCTGGGCGGCTTGTTCGAAGCCGGCCTGGTGGAGTGGATGAGCGCCATGACCTATCAGGCGGCCTCCGGTGCCGGCGCGCAGAACATGCGTGAACTGATCAAGCAGATGGGCGCGACCCACGCCGCTGTCGCCGATCAACTGGCTGACCCGGCCAGCGCGATCCTCGACATCGACCGCCGTGTGGCCGAGGCCATGCGCAGCGAGGCCTACCCGACCGAGAACTTCGGTGTGCCATTGGCCGGCAGCCTGATCCCGTGGATCGACAAGGAACTGCCTAACGGCCAGAGCCGTGAAGAGTGGAAGGCCCAGGCCGAGACCAACAAGATCCTCGGTCGCTTCAAGAGCCCGATCCCGGTGGACGGTATCTGCGTGCGCATCGGCGCCATGCGTTGCCACAGCCAGGCGTTGACCATCAAGCTGAACAAAGACGTGCCGATCGCCGATATCGAAGGGCTGATCAGCCAGCACAACCCTTGGGTCAAGCTGGTGCCGAACAACCGTGATATCAGTATCCAGGAACTGAGCCCGAACAAGGTGACCGGTACCCTGAATGTGCCGGTTGGCCGTCTGCGCAAGCTGAACATGGGGACGCAGTACCTGGGCGCGTTCACCGTCGGCGACCAACTGCTGTGGGGCGCGGCTGAGCCGTTGCGTCGCATGCTGCGGATCTTGCTGGAGCGGTAATCGCTGCTGGTAATAAGAAACCCGCGTTCTGGTGACAGGCGCGGGTTTTTTATTGCGCGCTCGGGCCTCTTCGCGAGCAAGCCCGCTCCCACATTCGAGCGAGTTTCTTCAGTTGAAATGCGATCAAATGTGGGAGCGGGCTTGCTCGCGAAGAGGCCATCAGCCACACCACAACCCCCAGGTTAATTGCCTCACCCCCAGCCACCCGGTAAAGTGCCGCTCCCCCCGCAATGCCCGAGGCAGCCCCCATGACCCAGACCTTTGATATTGCCGTGATCGGCGCCACCGGCACCGTTGGCGAAACCCTGGTGCAGATCCTCGAAGAGCAGGACTTCCCGGTAGGCAGCCTGCACCTGTTGGCCAGCAGCGAGTCGGCCGGGCATTCGGTGCCGTTTCGTGGCAAGAACGTGCGGGTGCGGGAAGTCGATGAATTCGATTTCAGCAAAGTCCAACTGGTGTTCTTCGCCGCCGGCCCTGCGGTCACCTTGAGTTTTGCCCCGCGCGCCACCGCTGCGGGCTGCACCCTGATCGACTTGTCCGGCGCCTTGCCGGCCGATCAGGCGCCGCAGGTAGTGCCGGAAGCCAACGCACAGATCCTCGATGGCCTGAAAAAACCTTATCAGGTCAGCAGCCCAAGCCCGTCGGCCACTGCCCTGGCCGTGGTGCTGGCGCCACTGCGCGGCTTGCTGGACATTCAGCGCGTCAACGTCACCGCCAACCTCGCTGTTTCCGCCCAGGGCCGTGAGGCTGTCAGCGAACTCGCCCGGCAGACCGCCGAGTTGCTGAATGTGCGCCCGCTGGAGCCGAAGTTCTTCGACCGGCAAATGGCCTTTAACCTGCTGGCCCAGGTCGGCAAGCCTGACGCGCAAGGCCACACCGCCCTGGAAAAACGCCTGGTGCACGAATTGCGCGCCGTGCTGGAAATGCCTTTGCTAAAGATTTCCGTCACTTGCGTTCAAGCCCCGGTGTTTTTTGGCGATAGCCTGACTGTGTCACTGCAATTGGGGGCAGCGGTGGATCTCGCTGCCGTCAACCGTGCCCTGGACTCGGCACCGGGTGTCGAGTTGGTGGAAGAGGGCGATTACCCCACGGCTGTGGGCGATGCGGTCGGTCAGGACGTGGTCTACGTGGGCCGGGTTCGTGCCGGTGTTGATGACCCTGCGGAACTAAATATGTGGCTGGCGTCAGATAACGTACGCAAAGGGGCGGCACTGAACGCCGTACAGCTGGCGCAGTTGTTGATAAAAGGCCTTGTGTAAAAGATACTTGGCGGCAATTTGTAGATTGATTCTAGCCAAGCGCTATGCTTGGCCCCAAGCTGGAAAAATTGCGCGTCGGTGACCTATCGGCTCGCCATGCCTAATGGCAGCGGTTACCCACCTTCTCGCCGGCCGGGGAGTGTTCAAAAAGGATGAGGCTATGGTTCAAGTTCGCAAACTGGTGTTAGCAATAGCGGCCGCCTCGGCGCTGTCCTCCGGTATGGCGCAAGCACTGCAGCTTGGGGAGATGACCCTCAAGTCGAAGCTGAACCAGCCGCTGTCGGTGGAAATCGAGTTGCTCGATGTCGGTGGCCTGACCGCCTCCGAGATCACCCCCAGCCTCGCGTCGTCCCAGGCCTTTGTGGATGCGGGCGTCGATCGCCAGGCGTTCCTGAACGACCTGACCTTTACCCCGGTGGTCAATCCCAACGGCCGCAGTGTGGTGCGTGTCACCTCCAGCAAGCCGCTGCCGGATTCCTACGTGCGTTTCCTGCTGCAGGTGCAATGGCCCAACGGTCGCCTGATGCGCGACTACAGCGTGTTGCTGGACCCGGCCAAGTTTGACCAGTCGACCCCGGCCGCCGGTGCACCTGCACCCGCGCCACGCTTGAGTGCGCCTGCGACGACGGCTCCGGCAGTCACCAAGGCCAAGGAACACACCACGACTTCCCGTGACACCTTGTGGGAAATCGCCGCGAAAAACCGCAATGGCGCCTCGGTGCAGCAGACCATGCTGGCCATTCAGGCGCTGAACCCTGACGCCTTTATCGACGGCAACATCAACCGCATGAAAACCGGCCAGGTCCTGCGCCTGCCGGATTCGGGGCAAAGCACCAGCCTGCCGCAGCCCGAGGCGATTGCTGAAGTGACGGCGCAAAACGCGGCGTGGCGCGAGGGTCGCCGTGGCGGCAATCAGCTCGCCGGCAAGGCGCAGTTGGACGCGACCAAGCGTACCCAGGCGGGTAATGCGCCGTCGCAGACCAATACCAAGGACAATTTGAGCCTGGTCTCGGCCGAAGCGGCCAGGAAAGGCGGGAAGGGCGCGGCGGGCGACAGCCGGGCCTTGAACAACAAGCTGGCGGTGACCCAGGAAAGCCTGGATTCGACCCGTCGCGAGAATGAAGAACTGAAAAGCCGCATGGCTGACCTGCAAAGTCAGCTGGACAAGCTGCAGCGGCTGATCGAGCTCAAGAACAACCAACTGGCCAAGTTGCAGACCCCGGGTGGCGCTGCGGCGCAGCCTGCTGCAACGGCGGCGATGCCGGCCGAGCTGGCTGCACAACCGGCGGCGGCAGCGGCAGCTCCGGCAGCAACCCCCGCGGCTGCGCCGGTCGAGACCCCGGTCAAGCCGGATGCGGCACCTGCCAGCACTGAAGGTAAATTCAACGACCTGCTGACCAACCCGATCGTGCTGGGGGTGATCGGCGGCGCAGCGGGTTTGCTGGTGCTGTTGCTTCTGCTGCTGTGGGCCCGTCATCGCAATGCGCGCCTTGAAGAAGAAAAGCACCTGCGCATGGCACGGGCCCTGGCTGAAGAGCCGGAATTTGCGCCGAACATTGATCACGACCTGCCATCCGACAGTTTCGAAGGCCTTGATGTACCGCCGCCGAACGTCAAGCTGGCTCCAGCTCCAGCTCCAGCTCCAGCTCCAGCGGCGGTGGTTGCCCCGGTGATTGCGCCGGTGGTCGCACCTGTTGCTGTGCAGCGTCCGACCGACGCCCTGGCGCAAGCCCAGTCGCATATCGACCGTGGCCACCTGAACCAGGCTGCGGAAGTGCTGGAAGATGCAATCAAGCAAGAGCCCGCCCGCAGTGACCTGCGTCTCAAGCTGATGGAAGTCCACGGCTTGCAGGGCAACAAGGACGGGTTTGTCACCCAGGAGCGCCAACTGGTCGCCAATGGCGACAACCATGCCCAGGTCGAACAACTGAAAAGCCGCTTCCCGGCCATGGCCGTGTTCGCAGCAGGCGTCAGCGCTGCCGTTGCCGCTGCCGCTCTCGACGCCCAATACGTCAAGGACCTGCTCAAGGACGACCCGGCACCGCTTGCACCTGAGCCTGCGCCGGACGCGTTTGACACTGACTTCGACCTCAGCCTGGACGATCTGGAGGCTGCTTCGCCAGCTGTGGTCCGCCCGACGTCGGACGACGACCTGAGCTTTGAATCGGTGCTGCAACAGCAGACCGAGGCCAAGGCCAGTGCGGAAGACCTCTCGGATTTCGACCTGGACCTGCAACTCGATCCACCCTCGTCGACCCAGTCAGACGACGACTTCCTCTCCGGCCTTGAAGACCAGATGAAGGACCTGCCGCCGGTAGAGCCGCCGACACTGACGCCGGCCGACCTGGACGACCTCGACCTGCCGGAGGATTTCGACCTGTCCCTGGCCGACGAGCCCGAGGCGCCTGCAGCGGCCAAGCCGGACGCGTTTGCGTCGGAGCTTGATGATGTCAACGCCGAGCTGGATCGCCTGTCGCAAAGCCTGGAACATCCGCCAATCGAACCGTCCTTCACCGCCGACGACGCGGCGTTGGGTGGCGATGAGCCGGAATTCGACTTCCTCTCGGGTACCGACGAAGTGGCCACCAAGCTCGACCTGGCGCAGGCCTACATCGACATGGGCGATGCCGACGGGGCGCGGGACATTCTTGGCGAGGTGCTCAAGGAAGGCGATGACGGTCAGAAGGGCGAAGCCAAGGAAATGCTCAGCCGGCTGGCTTGATACGCGCGGTAAATACAACGGCAGCCTTCGGGCTGCCGTTTTGCCATCCAGGCACCAAATCCATGGCGTCCCAGGCGCACGGCCTTATAATGGCCGCCTTTGCGCAACTCATCAGGCTCTCAGTTCTTGGCAAATATAGATAACGCGGCCGCCGAAATGGCGGCCGCAGGCTTTTTCAGAATCGCCCTGGGCGTGGAATACAAAGGCTCGCGCTATCGTGGCTGGCAACGCCAGGCCTCCGGTGTGCCGACGGTGCAGGAAACCCTGGAGAAGGCCCTGTCGAAAGTCGCCGACTCACCGGTGTCGCTGATGTGCGCCGGGCGGACCGATGCCGGCGTGCACGCTTGCGGGCAAGTGGTGCACTTTGACACTCAGGCCGAGCGCTCGATGAAGGCATGGGTGATGGGCGCCAATATCAACTTGCCCCACGACGTCAGCGTCAGTTGGGCCAAGGTGATGCCGGCGGACTTTCACGCGCGCTTCAAGGCCATCGCCCGGCGTTATCGCTATGTGATCTACAACGATCAGATCCGCCCGGCCCATCTCAACGAAGAAATCACCTGGAACCACCGCCCGCTGGACGCCGAGCGCATGGCCGAGGCGGCCCAGCATCTTGTAGGTATCCACGATTTCAGCGCGTTCCGTGCCGGGCAGTGCCAGGCCAAGTCGCCGATCAAGGAAGTCCACCACCTGCGGGTGACGCGCCACGGCAAGATGATCGTGCTGGATATCCGCGCCGGCGCGTTCCTGCATCATATGGTGCGCAATATCGCCGGGGTGCTGATGACCATCGGTACCGGCGAACGCCCGGTGGAATGGGCCAGGGAAGTCCTGGAAAGCCGGATTCGCCGTACCGGCGGCGTCACGGCGCATCCGTTCGGCCTGTACCTGGTGGATGTGGAGTACCGCGACGAGTTCGAATTGCCCCAGCGATTCATCGGGCCACACTTCCTCACAGGTTTCAGCGAACTTGGCGGCTGACGCCCTCAAAAGCATTTGTTACCATCCGGGACTTTCCCGGACACGCCCTGAGGTTTCATCGACATGTCTGCCGTTCGCAGCAAGATTTGCGGGATTACCCGCATAGAAGACGCGTTGGCGGCGGTCGAGGCGGGGGCCGATGCCATCGGTTTCGTGTTTTATGCCAAAAGCCCGCGGGCGGTGAATGTCTTGCAGGCGCGGGCGATCATTGCCGCGTTGCCACCGTTCGTGACCACCGTGGGGTTGTTCGTCAACGCCAGCCGCTGCGAGCTCAATGAAACCCTCGACGCCGTGCAACTGGACATGCTGCAGTTCCATGGCGATGAGAGTCCGGACGAGTGCGAGAGCTACCAGCGCCCGTACATCAAGGCGCTGCGGGTCAAGGCCGGGGACGATATTGCTGCGGCATGCGCTGCCTATGGCGGGGCTCGCGGGATTCTTCTCGACACCTACGTCGAAGGCGTTCCCGGTGGTACGGGCGAGGCGTTTGACTGGTCGTTGATTCCCGAGGGGTTGAGCAAGCCGATTATCCTCGCGGGCGGCCTGAATCCGGACAACGTGGCCAGTGCCATCCAGCAGGTTCGGCCGTATGCCGTGGACGTCAGCGGCGGGGTAGAGCAGGGCAAGGGCATCAAGGATCACGCAAGGATTCGCGCATTCATGCAGGCCGTGCGCGACAGCAGCGGGACGATGTGACGGCTGGCAGTCTGCCGCCGTCCATAACTACCACTGTGTAAAACAGCCCGGCGCCGCCTGTGGGAGGCCCGGAAATGAAGTGGCAACCCTGCACGGCAGGTTGTCTGGAAGGCTGAGGGCACAGGCAGGAAATGGCTGGTCGAACGTCTGACCCCGTCCAGTTTGTGTCATCGCCACATATGAATTTAGCTCAAGGGCATACGCGGGGCTGTGTTCAAGCCACCGGTACTGGAGAAAGAAAGCATGAGCAACTGGTTAGTAGACAAACTGATCCCTTCGATCATGCGTTCCGAGGTGAAGAAAAGCTCGGTTCCTGAAGGTCTTTGGCACAAGTGCCCATCCTGCGACGCGGTGCTGTACCGCCCGGAGCTGGAAAAGACCCTGGACGTTTGCCCCAAGTGCAATCACCACATGCGTATCGGCGCCCGCGCCCGCATTGATATTTTCCTCGACGCCGATGGTCGCTCCGAACTGGGCGCTGACCTGGAGCCGGTTGACCGTTTGAAGTTCCGCGACGGCAAGAAGTACAAGGACCGCCTGACCGCGGCCCAGAAGCAGACCGGTGAAAAGGACGCGCTGATTTCCGTCAGCGGCAAGCTGCTGGGCATGCCGGTGGTGGTTTCGGCCTTCGAATTCTCCTTCATGGGCGGCTCGATGGGCGCCATCGTCGGTGAGCGTTTCGTACGTGCCGCCAACTACGCGCTGGAAAACCGTTGCCCGATGATCTGCTTCGCCGCCTCCGGCGGTGCGCGGATGCAGGAAGCACTGATCTCCCTGATGCAAATGGCCAAGACCTCCGCGGTACTGGCGCGTCTGCGCGAAGAAGGTATTCCGTTCATCTCCGTGCTGACCGACCCGGTCTACGGTGGTGTTTCCGCCAGCCTGGCGATGCTGGGTGACGTGATCGTCGGTGAGCCGAAGGCGCTGATCGGCTTTGCCGGCCCGCGTGTTATCGAGCAGACCGTTCGCGAAAAACTGCCGGAAGGTTTCCAGCGCAGCGAGTTCCTGCTGGAGCACGGCGCGATCGACCTGATCATTCCGCGCGGCGAACTGCGTCCGCGCCTGGGTAGCCTGCTGGCGCAAATGATGGGCCTGCCGACACCTGTGTACGTCGCGCCTAAAATCGAGCCGATTGTCGTGCCACCGGTGCCTGCAAACATATGACCCAACGTACCCTGGGCGAATGGCTCGCCTACCTTGAGCAGTTGCATCCGTCAGCCATCGACATGGGCCTGGAGCGCTCGCAACAGGTAGCGGCCCGCCTCGGGTTGGGCCGGCCGGCGCCGCGTGTGATCACGGTGACCGGCACCAACGGCAAGGGCTCTACCTGCGCCTTTGTCGCGGCCTTGCTGCAAGCCCAGGGCCTGAAGGTCGGCGTGTACAACTCGCCGCACCTGCTGCGCTACAACGAGCGGGTGCAGCTCAATGGCGTCGAAGCCACTGACGAGCAACTCTGCGAAGCCTTCGCCGCACTTGATGCCGGGCGTGGCGAGATTTCCCTGACTTATTTCGAGATGGGCACCCTGGCGGCGTTCTGGCTGTTCGAGCGTGCGCAGCTGGATGTAGTGGTGCTGGAAGTCGGTCTGGGCGGGCGTCTGGACACGGTCAACGTGGTGGATGCCGACCTGGCGCTGATTACCAGTATTGGCGTCGACCATGCGGACTACCTGGGTAACACCCGTGAGTCCGTGGCCTATGAAAAAGCCGGGATCTTCCGCCAGGGCAAGCCTGCACTGTGCGGCGACCTGGATCCGCCGCATACCTTGCTGGACAAGGTGCGCGAGCTGGATTGCCCGTTCTTCCTGCGTGGGCGTGATTTCAATCTCGAGATTGGCGACCAATTCTGGCAATGGCGCGGGCTTGACGCGCGCGGTCAAACCGTCGAGTTGCGCGACTTGCCACTGCTGAACCTGCCGATGGAAAACGCCGCGCTCGCGCTGCAAGCCTACCTGTTGCTGGATTTGCCCTGGCATGCCGAGCAGATTGCCGCTACGTTGCAGGCTACTCGCGTGGTGGGGCGCCTTGACCGGCGCACGTTCGACTGGGAGGGCAAGCGCCTGAACCTGCTGCTGGATGTGGGGCATAACCCTCACGCCGCTGAATACCTGGCCAGGCGCCTGGCACGCACGCCGCCCGCCGGTCGCCGCCTCGCGGTGTTCGGGTTGTTGTCCGACAAGGACCTGGACGGCGTGGTTGCACCCTTGTTGGGTGACGTCCAGGCCTGGGCGGTTGCACCGCTGGATACGTCCCGCAGTCGTCCTGCCGTCGAGTTGCAGGTTGCCTTGCAGAACCTTGGCGCGTCCGTGACGTCCCATGCAAGCGTGACAGCCGGCCTGGAAGCCCAGTGCGCGGTTGCGACGCCTGAGGATGAGATTCTGTTGTTCGGATCATTTTATTGTGTTGCCGAGGCGCTCGAATGGTTGGCCCGGCGCTCCACGGAGGAAGCTGCACATGGCATTACTGGATAGCGCATACAAGCAGCGAATGGTTGGAGCCCTGGTCCTGGTGGCGTTGGCGGTGATTTTCCTGCCGATGCTGTTTTCCCGTCAGGATGAGCAGCGCCAAGTGACCGTTGAAGCGCCAGCTGCGCCCCAGGCGCCTGCGGTGCCTCAGGTTCAGGTTGAGCCGGTGGTGGTTCCCGAGCCGCAAGCGCTGCCGGAAGAAGAGCCGGTGCCGACCGATGACGAAGTGGCTGCACAGCAAGCGCCGTCGATGCCGGTGCAGCCGAGCGTGCCGGTGGTTAAGCCTGCGCCTGCTGCTCCTGCAGTTGCTGCGAAGCCTGCGGCGCCGGCGCCAGCGCCAAAACCTGTGGCCCCGCAACCTGCGGCACCAGGCAAGCCGGACGTGGGCCAGAGCCGTATTGACCCGAATGGCTTGCCGATCAGCTGGTCGATCCAGCTGGCCAGCCTGGCTAACCGCGAAAGTGCTGATGCGTTGCAGAAGAAGCTGCGCACCCAGGGTTACAACGCCTATATCCGCAGCGCCGATGGCAAGAACCGGGTATTCATCGGGCCGCTGATCGAGCGCGCCGAAGCCGATCGCCTGCGGGACCTGTTGGATCGCCAGCAGAACCTCAAGGGTTTTGTGGTTCGCTTCCAGCCCGAAAAAGGCTGAGGCTGCAGGGATTCAAGCTGGAATGCGGTCAATGTGGGAGCGGGCTTGCTCGCGAAGCGGTGTATCAGCCAGCAGATTTATTGGCTGCCCCACCGCCTTCGCGAGCACGCCCGCTCCCACAAGTGTTTTGGGTGTGCCGCAACAGGCCGGTTTCCCCTATAACTCATTGATTTCAAATGCACTGCCAATCACAGCTTACCGATAGCCCAGCGCTCTGCTAAAATGCGCCGCCTTATCCGTCTGTAGGCTGAACTGTGCCATTTACCTGGGTTGATTGGGCGATCGTTGCAATCGTCGCCATCTCCGCTTTGATCAGTCTGAGCCGCGGCTTCGTCAAAGAAGCATTGTCGCTGCTGACATGGATCATCGCAGGAGTTGTAGCCTGGATGTTCGGCGGTTCATTGTCTGTCTACCTGGCCGGATACATCGAGACACCTTCGGCTCGCGTCATCGCGGGCTGCGCCATCATGTTCATCGCCACGTTGTTGGTGGGGGCAATGGTCAATTATCTTATCGGCGAATTGATACGCGTCACCGGCCTCTCCGGGACCGATCGATTTCTCGGCATGGCCTTCGGCGCCGCGCGTGGCGGCTTGCTGGTGGTCGTGGCGGTCGGGCTGTTGAGCCTGGGGCCGGTACAGCAGGATTCGTGGTGGCAGGAGTCGGTACTCGTGCCAAAATTTCTATTGGTTGCAGATTGGTCCAAAAACCTCATTTTGGGGTGGAGCAGTCAGTGGCTGGCCAGCGGGATCAGCGTACCCGCTGATCTTCCGTTCAAGGAACACCTCTTGCCGGCCAAAACGCCTCAGTAAGTTGTGTTCAGTCAAGATTCATTAAGTAGGGGTTGCGTCGCATGTGTGGCATCGTCGGTATCGTCGGTAAGTCGAACGTGAATCAGGCGCTGTATGACGCGCTAACCGTCCTCCAGCACCGCGGCCAGGATGCTGCCGGTATTGTGACCAGCCACGACGGCCGGTTATTCCTGCGCAAGGACAATGGTCTGGTGCGTGACGTGTTCCATCAGCGCCACATGCAGCGCCTGGTCGGGCACATGGGCATTGGCCACGTGCGCTACCCGACAGCGGGCAGCTCGACTTCGGCCGAAGCCCAGCCGTTCTACGTCAACTCGCCCTATGGCATCACCCTGGCGCACAACGGCAACCTGACCAACGTTGAACAACTGGCCAAGGAGATTTACGAATCTGACCTGCGCCACGTCAACACCAACTCGGACTCCGAAGTACTGCTGAACGTGTTCGCCCACGAGCTGGCCCAGCGCGGCAAGCTGCAGCCGACCGAAGAAGACGTGTTCGCTGCCGTGACTGACGTGCACAACCGCTGCGTCGGTGGCTATGCGGTAGTGGCGATGGTGACC
Source organism: Pseudomonas sp. G5001 (assembly GCF_013385475.1). Lineage (NCBI taxonomy): Bacteria > Pseudomonadati > Pseudomonadota > Gammaproteobacteria > Pseudomonadales > Pseudomonadaceae > Pseudomonas > Pseudomonas sp. G5001. Next base: position 76,463 of record NZ_JACAPZ010000015.1, on the reverse strand, counting down.
GGCTACGGTATCGTCGGTTTCCGCGACCCCCACGGCATCCGCCCGATCGTGTTCGGCCAGCGTCACACCGACGAAGGCGTCGAGTACATGATCGCTTCCGAAAGCGTGTCCCTGGACGTGCTGGGCTTTACCCTGATTCGCGACCTGGCGCCGGGCGAAGCGGTCTACATCACTGAAGACGGCAAGCTGCACACCCGTCAGTGCGCACTGAACCCGAAACTCACCCCGTGCATCTTCGAACACGTCTACCTGGCGCGTCCGGATTCGATCATCGACGGTGTTTCGGTGTACAAGGCGCGCCTGCGCATGGGCGAGAAGCTGGCGGACAAGATCCTGCGCGAGCGCCCGGATCACGACATCGACGTGGTTATCCCGATCCCGGACACCAGCCGCACCGCTGCGCTGGAGTTGGCGAACCACCTGGGCGTGAAATTCCGCGAAGGCTTCGTCAAGAACCGTTACATCGGCCGTACCTTCATCATGCCTGGCCAGGCTGCGCGCAAGAAGTCGGTGCGCCAGAAGCTCAACGCGATCGAGCTGGAGTTCCGCGGCAAGAACGTGATGCTGGTGGATGACTCCATCGTACGCGGCACCACCTGCAAGCAGATCATCCAGATGGCCCGCGAAGCCGGTGCGAAGAACGTTTATTTCTGTTCCGCCGCGCCTGCCGTGCGTTACCCGAACGTGTACGGCATCGACATGCCGAGCGCCCACGAACTGATCGCCCACAACCGTTCGACCCAGGACGTTGCGGACCTGATCGGCGCCGACTGGCTGATCTACCAGGACCTGCCGGACCTGATCGAAGCCGTCGGTGGTGGCAAGATCAAGATCGAGGAGTTCGATTGCGCGGTGTTCGACGGCAAGTACGTCACCGGCGATGTCGACGAGGCCTACCTGAACAAGATCGAGCAGGCCCGTAACGATTCCTCGAAGATCAAGACCCAGGCGGTCAGCGCGATCATCGACCTGTACAACAACTGAGTAGACACCGGCCCTGAGGGGCCGGTTTTGTATCTTTGATAAAGCATTCGAGTTGAGGAGTAGAGCATGAGTCAGGAATGGGATGCCGGTCGCTTGGACAGCGACCTCGATGGCGTAGCTTTCGATACCCTGGCTGTGCGCGCCGGCCAGCACCGCACCCCGGAAGGTGAGCACGGTGACCCGATGTTCTTTACCTCCAGCTATGTGTTCCGCACTGCGGCCGACGCCGCTGCGCGTTTTGCCGGTGAAGTACCGGGCAACGTTTATTCGCGTTACACCAACCCGACCGTGCGCGCGTTCGAAGAGCGTATCGCCGCGCTGGAAGGCGCCGAGCAAGCTGTCGCCACTGCCACGGGCATGGCCGCGATTCTCGCGGTAGTCATGAGCCTGTGCAGCGCCGGCGACCACGTCCTGGTATCGCGCAGCGTGTTTGGTTCGACCATCAGCCTGTTCGAAAAGTACTTCAAGCGTTTTGGTATTGAAGTCGACTACGTGCCGCTGGCGGACCTGTCCGGCTGGGACGCGGCCATCAAGGCCAACACCAAATTGCTGTTCGTCGAGTCGCCGTCCAATCCATTGGCCGAGCTGGTGGACATTGCCGCATTGTCCGAAGTGGCCCACGCCAAGGGCACGATGCTGATCGTCGACAACTGCTTCTGCACCCCTGCATTGCAGCAGCCGCTGAAGCTGGGCGCAGACATCGTTGTGCACTCGGCCACCAAATTCATCGACGGCCAGGGCCGTTGCATGGGGGGCGTGGTTGCCGGCCGCAGCGAGCAGATGAAGGAAGTGGTGGGCTTCTTGCGCACCGCCGGCCCGACCCTGAGCCCGTTCAACGCCTGGATCTTCCTTAAAGGCCTGGAGACCTTGAGCCTACGGATGAAGGCCCATTGTGCCAACGCCCAGGCCCTGGCCGAGTGGCTGGAGCAGCAGGACGGCATCGAGAAAGTCCACTACGCCGGCCTCAAGAGTCACCCGCAACACGAGTTGGCCCAGCGCCAGCAACGTGGATTCGGCGCCGTGGTGAGTTTCGAGGTCAAGGGCGGCAAAGAGGGCGCCTGGCGCTTTATCGATGCGACTCGCTTGATCTCCATCACCGCCAACCTGGGTGACAGCAAGACCACTATCACTCACCCGAGCACCACCTCCCACGGCCGCCTGGCGCCGCAGGAGCGTGAAGCTGCCGGGATCCGTGACAGCCTGATCCGCATTGCGGTGGGCCTGGAAGACGTCGCTGACCTGCAGGCCGACCTGGCCCGTGGGTTGGCTGCCCTGTGATCGAGTGGTCCATGGAGGCGGCGAGCGCCAGTAACGGGCGGGTCGCGCTGGTGACCGGCGCGGCGCGGGGCATCGGCCTGGGGATTGCCGCCTGGTTGATCAGCGAAGGCTGGCAGGTGGTATTGACGGACCTGGACCGTGAGCGCGGTTCCAAGGTGTCCAAGGTGCTCGGCGACAACGCCTGGTTTATTACCATGGACGTGGCCGATGAGCGGCAGGTTGCCCAGGGCGTGGCCGAGGTACTTGGCCAGTTCGGGCGCCTGGATGCGCTGGTGTGCAATGCCGCTGTGGCCGACCCGCGCAACATCACCCTGGAAAGTCTCGACCTGGCTTACTGGAATCGTGTACTGGCGGTGAACCTCAGTGGTCCCATGTTGCTGGCCAAGCACTGTGCGCCCTACCTGCGGGCCCACGGCGGCGCCATCGTCAACCTGGCGTCGACCCGGGCACGCCAGTCGGAACCGGACACCGAAGCCTATGCGGCGAGCAAGGGCGGTTTGCTGGCCCTGACCCACGCGTTGGCTATCAGCCTCGGGCCGGAAGTACGGGTCAATGCCGTCAGCCCGGGCTGGATCGATGCCCGTGACCCGGCTGCACGCCGTGCCGAGCCGCTGACGGATGCGGATCACGCCCAGCACCCGGCGGGCAGGGTAGGCACTGTGGAAGACGTAGCGGCGATGGTGGCGTGGTTGCTGTCGCGCAATGCCGGGTTTGTCACCGGGCAAGAGTTCGTCGTCGACGGCGGCATGAGCAAGAAGATGATTTACACCGAGTAGGGCGGGTCGCGGTCCTGAAGCCATTTTGTCTTTTTCAGAAAAACTTCAAGCAGGCTATTGACTTAGGTCCGCTACCTGCGTAAATTTCGCGGCCTCAACGAAGCAAAGGGTGATTAGCTCAGCTGGGAGAGCATCTGCCTTACAAGCAGAGGGTCGGCGGTTCGATCCCGTCATCACCCACCACTTCTTGAGAGTTTTGCCCTAGGGCAAGACGCAACGTTAAAGGTTGCACCGACGCGCAGCGGTAGTTCAGTCGGTTAGAATACCGGCCTGTCACGCCGGGGGTCGCGGGTTCGAGTCCCGTCCGCTGCGCCATATTTTCCAGGTCTGATGTTTCAGATTTTAGATTGAACAGCCAAGGTTGGTCAGTCAGATGTTTGAAGGCGGTTGAAGGTGACACTTCAGCAGTCTGAGCGATACGCAGCGGTAGTTCAGTCGGTTAGAATACCGGCCTGTCACGCCGGGGGTCGCGGGTTCGAGTCCCGTCCGCTGCGCCATATCTGTTCCAGGGCCCACTGAACGCCCTGAGACGCCAAAGCAAGCCGCTGGCTTGGTTGGATCGATAGCAAAGACCCTGGTCGAAAGACCGGGGTTTTTTGTGTCTGCGATTGGGTGCCGGGGCGGCAAGTACAGGGGCCGGCAAGCCAGCCCCGTGGTCCGGGGTCAGAATCCCAGCTTGTCCCGCAACCCGTAATACCAGGCCCCCAGCGCCGCAAACGGCGTGCGCAACAGTTGTCCGCCGGGGAAGGGGTAGTGCGGCAGGCCGGCAAACGCATCAAAACGTTCTGCCTGGCCTCTCAGCGCTTCCGCCAGTACCTTGCCCGCCAGGTGGGTATACGTCACGCCATGGCCGCTACAGCCCTGGGAGTAGTAGATGTTATCCCCCAGGCGACCGACCTGCGGCAGGCGCGACAAGGTCAGCAGGAAATTGCCGGTCCAGGCGTAGTCGATCTTCACGTCCTTGAGCTGCGGGAAGGCCTTGAGCATCTTCGGCCGGATGATCGCCTCGATATTCGCCGGGTCACGCGCGCCGTACACCACGCCACCGCCGAAGATCAGGCGCTTGTCGCTCGTCAGGCGGTAGTAGTCCAGCAGGTAATTGCAGTCCTCGACGCAGTAATCCTGCGGCAGCAGCGTCTTCGCCAGTTCATCGCCCAGTGGCGCGGTGGTAATCACCTGCGTACCACACGGCATCGACTTGGCCGCCAGTTCCGGAACCAGGTTCCCCAGATAGGCGTTGCCCGCGACAATAATGAATTTGGCCCTGACCTTGCCGTGCGCCGTATGCACCACCGGATTGGCGCCGCGCTCGATGCGAGTCGCCGCCGACTGCTCATAAATGGTGCCGCCCAGGGACTCCACGGCTGCCGCTTCGCCCAGCGCCAGGTTCAGCGGGTGAATGTGCCCGCCGCTCATGTCGAGCAGGCCGCCCACATAGTTGTCACAGGCGACCACTTCTCGAATGCGCCGCTCGTCCAGCAGCTCCAGCTGGGTGTGGCCGTAGCGCTCCCACAGGCGCTTCTGCGACTCCAGGTGGCCCATGTGCTTGCTGTTCAGTGCCGCAAATACACCGCCGTCCTTCAGATCGCACTGGATCTGATACTTGGCCACCCGCTCCCGAATGATCCTGCCGCCTTCAAATGCCATGTCGCCGAGTAATTTCGCCTGCTGGGGGCCGACACTGCGCTCGATCACATCGATATCACGGCTGTAGCTGTTGACGATCTGCCCACCATTGCGGCCCGACGCGCCAAAGCCTACCTTGGCAGCTTCCAGCACTGTCACGCGAAAGCCGTTTTCCAGCAGGAACAGCGCACTGGACAGGCCGGTATAACCGGCGCCAATCACGCACACATCGGTTTCGACTTCACCTTGCAGCTCTGGGCGAGGAGGTACCGCATTCGCGGACGCGGCGTAATACGACTGGGGGTAGGGGGTGTTCGCCATCCTGGAACCTCTGTTTTATATTTTTTACGAGTGCGCCGATCCTACCTGAGTTGAAAATCCGCTGCCAGCCGCCGGAAAATACCGTTGTGCTGGCCACAAATAAAAAATTCGCATATTCATAGGCTTAGCTGCAAAAAAGGTGTTGACACCCCTCGGGAATTCCGTAGAATGCCGCCTCACAGCAGGCACGTAGCTCAGTTGGTTAGAGCACCACCTTGACATGGTGGGGGTCGTTGGTTCGAGTCCAATCGCGCCTACCAAACAAAATCCGCTCTGCTGGGCGGTCTAGAAGGGCTCACCGAAAGGTGGGCCCTTTTTTGTTGCGATTTGCGAAGCCTTTACAACCTACCCCCTCAGAATGACGATTCGGCGGCTCCTCCTGGCTTGTCGATTTTTGTCCCGTTGCGCCTTTCTGAGCGTGCTTCGGCATCTTCTTTTCCCGTCTCCCATGAGCCTCACTGAACGCGATAACGGCTTGATCACGCGTCCGGCGCGTGTGATGCGTATGTCGGTGTCTGTGGGCAATAAAGTGAGCATTGAGAGTGCTGCTTTTGTAGGATTTTTAGCTGTATGCATGTACAGTTGTTTCGCCGAAAAATGGCCATGGGAAATCAGGAGAAGTCATATGTCAATTTACATCGATACCCCTTATGTTTTTACCCCGAATCCTTCTGCGGATAACGGCCCTCAACTCCAGTCGGTGATGAAGGCCGGATACCGTTGGATTCAAATCAATGGCACTGACTGCCCTATCGGGACAACAGTCCTGCTAAACCGTGATGACAACTGGCCCTACAGTGGGCAGATCATCGAGCCTGCCCCAGGGATCGATAAGGTCACTATTGACGTTTCAGGGATCGGCCGTAACCCGCTGGACCCCACAGATCCAAGTTATGCCGCCATCGACTACCAAGGCAATGTTCGCCCGGGCAGTTATTTGACCGCGCCGGCCTACGTCAATACGACCGAAATCTCCGTGGCCGACACGACTCCGTACACAAACGGTTCCTGGATCGTCATCTCGGACGCTTCAACCGATTTTGCAACCTACCCTATGCCACTTGACGGCCCCCTGGAGGTTCGCCAGGTTATATATGTGCTGGCTAACTCATTGATTGTTAATCGCGTAATCAAACGTGATCATCCCTTGGGCGCAATCGTGGCTTTATGTGACCCGATTAAAAACGTGTATATCCGCAACCTTGAGTTCACCGGGGACGCTGCGGTTGGCCTGCATCTGCACTACGCACAACACTGTGTTATAGAGAACATCACGTCGGTTGACTGGACCGGGCGCTGCATGCTGCTGCTGGACAACGGTGGCGAGTACAACACCATTCTTGATAGTTATTGCACGGCTACTGAGCCAGGTGTTGATCCTGAACAGACCGCCTGGGGTGTTGTCATTGAGGGGCAGGACTCTACCCGCGTGATTAATTCAGGTGGTGAAAATTGCGGCTTGGGGATGGGGATGAATTACAGCATTGATTGTGTGTCGATTAACGCTAGGGCTCGCCTCAATACAGTAAACGTTGGGGTCTATACAGCGTCTATTCGTACCGGGTTCCTTCGACCTGCGACCGAGTCCCCTCTGATTCTGGATAACGTCATCACTTCAGACTGCGTTGATTGCTATATGGTTGAGCCCATACCTTTTTCCTGATAATCATGGAAAAGAAAGCCCGCATTGAGCGCAATGCTGTTCACTTAAGGATTGTTGACTAATCCTCAAGCAGCCGGAAAATCCGAAGTCTGATAAGGACTTCGGATTTTTTATGCCTGTTGCTCAGGATTTAAACACCGTTCTGAATTTTGCTGAGCGACCACTCTCACGTCTTGAGGTGTTCGCCGATCATATTCCTGATGGATAAAAGCAGCGGCCACGCTGGCTGATAAAGCAACGATCCGACGTCGCCGTCTGCCTTCGGATATGGTGCTTTGGCTGGTTGTCGGGATGGCCCTTTTCAGGGGCGAGCCGGTCATTGAAGTCGCCCGTTGATTAAATATCTGCGCCGATGGAATTGCCAAGGAGATGCTCCTGGGCAAGAGCGGACTGCCCAGGATCGCCAACGCCTGGGGATATGAGCGCTACCTACAAGACGACTGGCGTGGACTCCTTGGTGGCCATGGCTGGCGCCGTGTCGCCATCACACACGCCAAGACGCATGGAAGAGCTTCGCGGCAGCATAGGTGTGCTCTTCATAACAAAACGCCCCAGGCCAGCGAGGCTTAGGGCGGTGAGGCTGTCAAAAAACCGGTATTCGATTACCCGCAATGCTGCTCCGCTTAAGTGAACAGCATTGCGCATTGAGCGGGCTTTTTATTGGGATTGTCCAGGTAGCAAATTATTAGTTGGCTTTGTACTGAACAGGCCGGCGATTCTTTTTCCGAGTACGTGGGTAGGGGCTTCAACCCCCTGATGGATAAGCCAGGACAGTAAAATGGTGGCTAGTGACTGGATAACGAGGGCAGGAATCGGGCTGATCCCCTGGTCAATCATAATCCGCATCCCGACAATACCAAACGCCCCATGGCAGGCGTATAGCGGATAGCTGATATCGGCCAGAAAATTGAATACCGGGGGCCCCGTCCAGTTGCTGCAAAACAGGTAGAACACGGTAAACAGCGCAAATGCCATAAAGTAGGCAGCGATCACTTCAAACGGCCAGCCTTCAGTGAACCCGCTATACCCGAACACGCAGAGCATACAGATGGTTATGCCGAACAGCTTTTCAAGGCTTAACAGTCCACGGTAGTAATAGTTGAACGCAACGCCGATCATCATGAAAAAAATGTATTTGAACGGGAAGACGAACGCGGCCAACGGACCGGTGAGATAAATATCTCCAGGGTATAGGTTCGCGGCCAGCACAGTTGCGACGCCCAGCAACACGAGCGGCAGCAATTTTCCCTTGGTAATCATTGACCAACACAGAAGCACGATCAGGTAGAACTTGATTTCAACCTCCAGTGTCCACACCACGCCATCCAGCGGTGCGGAACTGCCAAACCAGTCTCGAAACAAAGACATTTGCGCGAGGACCTGGAGAGTCGTGTAGGTCGTGATGTTCCCCATATATGAGGCAGCTATTTCAAGGCTACCCAGGGTGATTAGAAGGCCAATGATATAGGTAGGCCATATTCGAAAAAGCCGGCCAATCACGAATTTCGTTTTCGCAAGAGCCGTTCCGCTCAGGCTGGATACCGAGATTGGAATTACCAGACCGCTGATCAGAAAGAACAATGCCACTCCGAACCCGCCCATGTTCACGTTGTTGAGCGGATTAAAGATGCTGATCATCCAGGCTGGAAAGGGTGGCTCAGCTAGGGGTGGCAGGCCACCGAAGCCACCTTTGAGGTAGTTGAACATCAGAATGTAATGGGCAATGACGACGCTGAGCGCCGCAATACCTCGCAAAGCGTTTGCGAAAGCGATCCGTTGCATGATGTTGTCCTGTTTATCATCGACGATCCTGTCGACCGGACATGATTATAGGTGGCTTTGGACAGGACGCCGGAGATTGTCAAATTCGAATGGGCGCTGAGTCGGCAGGATGCCGCGGAACCTGTAAAGCGCCCGTCCAGACGCAGTTCTGCAGCCATTGTCATGCACTCGATTTTCTCGTCGTGCCCCTTCAGATTGCGCTTCGCAAGTCTTTCGCCTGAACGTCTTGGGGATTCCGTTCGGCAACGTTAGGACTTTTCCGAGGTTAAAGATGGCGTCGTACTACTACTCTTCCTGTGTTGTTCCGAAGGATCGATAGGCCTGCCCCGATTCGTCATAAATAACTACAGAGAGCTGCCCCATGCTTCAACTCGACTTCTATTCAACGCTGGTCGCCGCCTCCCTGGTGCTTTTACTCGGGCGCGGGCTGGTCGCTCGAGTCGGTTTCCTGCGCACTTACAATATTCCGGAGCCGGTGGCCGGCGGTTTAGTGGTGGCGGTGCTGCTCCTGGTCCTGCGTATGCTCGCTGGCATTGAGGTCCGGTTTGATTCGTCGCTGCAGACGCCACTGATGTTGGCTTTCTTTGGCACCATTGGTTTGAATGCGGATTTTGCCAGCCTGAAGAAAGGCGGGCGGGTGCTGGGGATTTTCCTGCTGGTGGTGACGGCGCTCCTGGTGGTCCAGAACGCGATGGGGATTGCGCTGGCCAAGGCGCTGGGGCTCGATCCGTTGATGGGGTTGTTGGCGGGCTCCATTACGCTGTCGGGTGGGCACGGGACCGGCGCGGCCTGGGGCGCGGTGTTCAGCGAGAAGTATGGCGTGGCGTCGGCGTCCGAACTGGCCATTGCTTCCGCGACCTTTGGCCTGGTGCTCGGCGGCCTGATTGGCGGCCCGGTCGCTCGCCTGCTGATCAAGCGCGTCCAGACGCCCGCCCTGGCGCCGGTACAACCGCGTGGGCCAAAAGGATTCGAGCAGCCGAATCAAGAGCGCATGATCACCTCCTTCTCGTTTATCGAGACCCTGGCGCTGCTCGCCATCAGCCTGCAAGTGGGCACGTTCCTCAGCGGTTTTATCCAGGGCACGGCCTTTGAGCTGCCGACGTTTGTGTGTGTCTTGTTTGTCGGTGTGGTGTTGCGTAATGGCCTGTCGGCGCTCGGCTGGCACCAGGTATTCGAGCGCGAAGTCTCGGTGCTCGGGAATGTCAGCCTGTCGTTGTTCCTGGCGATTGCATTGATGTCGCTCAAGCTCTGGGACCTCGCCGCGCTGGCCCTGCCGATTTTCATCCTGCTGGCTGCGCAGGCGTTGATGATGGCGCTGTTTGCGATTTTCGTGACGTTCCGGGTGATGGGGAGCAACTATGACGCGGCGGTCCTGGCGGCGGGGCACTGCGGTTTCGGGCTCGGTGCCACGCCAACTGCCATTGCGAACATGCAGGCGGTGACCCAGCGTTTCGGGCCATCGCAGATTGCATTTCTGGTGGTGCCGATGGTGGGCGCCTTTTTCATCGATATCACCAATGCGATCGTGATCAAGTTGTACCTGGCGCTGCCGTTCCTGGGCGTCGCGGGATAAACGCGGTTTACCGGATTTGCCGTTTAATGACTCGCCAGGTCCTGCTTGCCCAGGACCTCGTCAATCACCCCAAGCTGCCAGGTGAAATACGGATTGAACGTCAACCGCGCGTGCATCTTGCCCGGCTCACGGTAGCCCCAGTCCGAATACCACACGTCGGCCCCTTGTTCGCAGGCGCGGGTTGCGTCGTCCGTCTGGCCGTTCCAGCAAAACCGCAGGCTGCCCTGTTCGCCATACAGAGCGTTGTCGGGTGAGAACAGCAACCCCATGTGGGAGAACTGGCTGATCCGCAACTCCGGCAGGTAGTCGGTACGCGCTTTTACACGGCGGGTATCCCAGGCGCTCTCTGGCAATGTGCCGTACCAGGCGAGGCGGCTATGGGGGTTGCTGAAGCGTTGCTGGAAGGTCTCCAGCACGTAGTGCGTATCGAGTACTGAGTCGTGGGCTGCGACGGCAATGAACACCGGCTTGTCATAGGGGCGCCGCTCCAGGTCCTGGCGGGCTAGCCGGCTGCTGCGGTAGAACTGGGCAAAACCGTTGGTGGGCACTGTCATGTAGCGCACCAGGCTCTGTTGTGGCCGGCTGGCGTCTGGCGCCAGCAGCCAGGGGCGCGCCCAACTGATCAGGGGTGTCAGCCAGTCGTAGGTCATGCTGGACTGGAACGCGGGAGAGAACAGCAGCAGCCCCGCGACGTCGTCGTGTTTGTAGGCGTAGTCGAGTACCAGGTTGGCGCCGGTGGAAAAGCCGCCGAGGTAGATTTCTCCCACCTCTGCGCGAAGGATCGCAGCCTGTTCGTCCACCACCCGGCGCCAGTCTTCCATGCGCACCTGCAGCATGTCGGCCGGTTGCGTGCCGTGGCCGGGCAGCAGCACGGTCCTGACCAGGAAGCCGCGGGCGGCCAGTGCGCTGCCGATATCGTGGAAAGACCAGGGTGAGTCACCCAGGCCATGCACGAGAATGATCCCGCGCTTGGGGGCACCAGCCGGGCGCCATTCCTGCGGGGCGTTCCAGTTGAGTTCGGCATCCTTGTCGGTGCCCTGGAAGTCACGATGGTCCCGCAGCCATTGCAAGGTAGCGGCGCGATACGCTTCGAATGACTTCTGGCCAAGCGGCATGCCCGGTTCTGCCAGGGCTGTCGTGCAGAGCAATAGGGCGAGCATGCCGCAAGCAACGCTTCGGAGCGTTCTGCGCATCGATGGACGGGGCTGCATACAGGTGTGGTTGTTCAAGGCAGGTTCTCAACGGAGCGTAACCGTAAGGTCATGCACGATAATGACCTGCCTTGTATCGCCGAAAGTGCGAAACAGTAGCAAGACGTTTCCGATGATCTCAGAAACGATCCAGCCGGTAGGGCTCAAGCGCCGGCAGCCCGTTGGACGCGGCCGCAGGCGATGCCAGCCGTGCAATCAACTCCGCCGTCACCGCAGCCTGCGTCAGGCCCAGATGCTGATGCCCAAAGGCAAGCAGCACCTTGCCCTCGCACACCTTGTCGATAATCGGCAGCGAGTCCGGCAGGGAAGGGCGAAACCCCATCCACGGCGTTGCGTCCTCGGCACTCAAGTCACGACGAAACAGCCCCTGGCTCAGTCGATGCAACTGCCACGCGCGTTCCATGTTCGGTGGGCGATCAAGGCCGGCGAACTCCACGGTACCTGCCAGCCGCAATCCGCCGTCCATGGGCGTCATGATGAACTTGCGCTCCAATGACGTGACCGCAAACGGCAACCGTCCATGCTCATGGGGCAACATCAGGTGATAGCCGCGCTCTGTATCCAGCGGGACCTTTTTGCCAGTCAGTGCGCCGGTCAGGCTGGCTGAGTGCGCACCGCATGCGATCAACACCTGGCGCGCGGCCACGGTGCCTTGGTCAGTCCGCAATGAAACACCGTGCTCGTCCAGCTTCCCGCCCACGACCTGGCGCTTGAGAAATTGCACCCCGCTGGCTTTGGCCGCTTCCATCAGCTCGCAAACCACCCCATAGGGATCGAGAAAATGCCCGGTGCGAGGAAAGAACAACCCGCCCTGAATCCCTTTGCTGAGTTGTGGCGCCGCGTCCTGCACCCCGCTGGCGTGCCAGTGGTCCACCGGCACTTCCTGCTGACTCATGCGTGCCAGCAATGCATCAATGGCCTGTCGCGACTCGGCGCGCTCGAAGACCAGCAACGAGCCGTCTTCGCGCATCAGGTGCGGGCGCTCGATGCTGCCCAGCAGCCGGTGCCAGGCGCCCAGGCTGCCTTCATTGAGCGCGCGGATCCCGGCGACGGTGCGCTGGAAGGGCGCCGGGCGCAGGTTCAGCAGCAGCCGGGTAAACCACGGCAGTGCACGCGGCAGGTATTTCCAGTCCAGGCGCAGCGGGCCCATCGGGTCCATGAGCATGGCGGGCAAACGCGTCAGGATCGACGCATCCGCGATGGGGAACACTTGCTCGGTCGCCAGGTGGCCGGCATTGCCGAACGAGGCGCCGTGGCCGGGTTCCTGCTGATCGATGATGACCACCCGCCGGCCCTGGCGCGCCAGTTGCAGCGCGCAGGCGACGCCGATGATGCCGGCGCCCACTACGGCGATGTCTGGCATGACGTTATCGGACATGTTCTAGGCTTCCCTCTGACCGTCGAGCAAGCGCCGCAGCAGCAATGGGTTGCCGTGTTGCAGGGCCGTCGGCAGCAAGCTATCCAGGAAATCCTGGTAGCACACCGGCCGCAGGAATCGCAGGATCGCGGCGGTGCCCACCGAGGTGGTGCGTGAGTCCGAGGTGGCCGGGAATGGTCCTCCGTGCACCATCGCATCACACACTTCAACGCCGGTCGGCCAGCCGTTGACCAGCAGGCGGCCGGCCTTGCGTTCCAGGGTCGGCAGCAGCGCGCGGGCAGTTGCCAGGTCGTCGTCATCCAGATGCAGTGTGGCGGTCAGTTGGCCCTCCAGGTGTTCGCTGACCCGGCGGACCTCATCGACGTTGGCACATTGCACGATCAATGACGCGGCGCCGAATATCTCGGCTTGCAGGCTGTGATTGGCGAGAAAGTCCCGGGCCTGGGTCACGAACAAATGGGCCTGTCCCTGGTTCGGCCCTTCTGCCGGCAGACCGGTACCTGCGAGCTGAGCATGCCGGGTCAGGGCGCTGACACCGTCTTCGTAAGCCTTGAAGATCCCCGGTGTCAGCATGGTCTGGGCAGTGCTGTGTTGAAGCAGGTTGGCAGCCGTGCCGACGAAGTGGTCCAGCGCTTGCCCTGCAACGGCAATCACCACCCCGGGGTTGGTGCAGAACTGGCCGGCACCCTGGGTCAGGGACGCGACAAAACCTTGTGCCAATGCTTCACCGCGTGCGCTCAACGCAGCGGGAAACAGGTAGACCGGATTGATCGAGCTCATCTCTGCATACACCGGGATCGGCTCGGGGCGCGCCTGGGCCGCCTGGCACAAGGCAATACCGCCGCTGCGCGAACCGGTGAAACCCACGGCCTTGATGCGCGGATCGCACACCAGCGCGATACCGACCTCGCGGCCCGAGCCATACAACAGCGAAAACACACCCTCAGGCAGGCCACATTGCTGAACGGCCCGGGCCACCGCGCGGCCCACCAGTTCGCTGGTGCCAGGATGCGCGCCGTGTGCCTTCACGATCACCGGGCAACCGGCCGCCAGTGCCGACGCGGTATCACCGCCCGCCACCGAGAATGCCAGCGGAAAATTGCTCGCGCCGAACACGGCCACCGGCCCCAGCGGTACGTGGCGTTGACGCAGGTCCGAGCGAGGCAGCGGCTGGCGTTCCGGTTGTGCAGTATCCACCCGCACATCCAGCCATTCACCCGCGCGCACGGTGCGGGCAAAGGTGCGCAATTGCTGGCAGGTACGCCCGCGTTCGCCCTGGATGCGTGGGCGGGGCAGGCCGGTCTCGGCCATCGCCCGTTCAATCAGTTCATCGCCCAGGGCTTCGATTTCGTTGGCGATGGTTTCAAGGAATTCGGCGCGAGCCGCCAACGGCGTTTCGCGATAGTTATCGAAGGCGCTCCAGGCCAACGCACAGGCGTGTTCGACATGTTCGGCGGTGCCGCCGGCGTAGGCGGGTTCCAACGCAAGGTTGGTGGCAGGATTGATCGCCCGGATGGCCTCGCGGCTGCCTGGAATGGAGTGCTGACCAATCAGCATGGTGCCCGTCAGAGTCATGGCGTAGTCCTGGAAAGTAAAGATGGGCTTGGCGAAGAGAATCCACTGTGGGAGCTGTCGAGCCCCAGCGAGGCTGCGATGCAGGCGCTGCGGTCTGGCAGGTACACCGCAGTGATCCCATCGCAGCCTCGCCGGAGCTCGACAGCTCCCACATTTGATTTTTGCTGCCTTGAATAGTGTTAAGCGACGTTCTGCTCGGCCGACCAGTTGGCGTACCACTGGCGGAACAGCGCGTACTGGTTCTCTGCATAACGACGCTGGGCATCGCTGAGGGCATCGGTCTCGTTGAAGTGCAGGGTGTATTCCTTGTCGCCGTTGAGCACCATCAGATGTTTGTAGAACAGCACCAGGTCGCAGCCTTCGTCGAAGGACGACAGCACCGCCAGCGCCGACTCCAACTCCCGCGCCTGGCGACGTGCAGTGGCGTCGCCCTTGGCGGCTTTCTTGCTCAAGGCCACCAGTTGCAGGACTTCCCGTGGCAGTGCATTGCCGATGCCGGTGATTGCGCCGGTGGCGTTGCAGTTGACGAAGCCGTGCACCACTTGGGTATCCACGCCGACCATCAAGGTCACGTCATCGTCCTTGGAGGTGATGTGTTCGGCCGCGTAGCGCAGGTCTGCAGCACCGCCGAATTCCTTGAAGCCGATCAGGTTCGGGTACTCGCGACGCAGTTCGAAGAACAGGTCGGCGCGGGTGGCGAAGCCGTAGTAAGGGCTGTTGTAGATCACCGCCGGCAGGTTTGGCGCCGCCTTGAGGATGGCTGCAAAGTGATCTTTTTGCGCCGTCGCCGATGCGCCACGGGACAGCACCCGCGGGATGACCATCAAACCATGGGCGCCGACCTTCGCCGCATGCGCTGCATGGGCCACGGCTTCACGGCTGTTGACCGCGCCGGTGCCGACGATGGTCGGCACACCGGCGGCCACCAGGCGCGCCACGCCTTCCTGGCGCTCGGCCTCGGTCAGCAACGGCCAGTCGCCCATAGAGCCGCAGTACACCACCGCGCTCATGCCGATATCGATCAGTTCGCGGCCCTTGGCGACCAGTGCGTCAAAGTCCGGTTTGCGCTGGGCGGTGCACGGCGTCATCAATGCAGGGATGCAACCGGTGAAGATAGTGGTATTCATTGTTTCAGCTCCAGTTTGATTGAAGGGGCGGGGGCGGTTCAGATGCCCCACGCGAAGGGGTCCTGTTCGTCGATCAGCAAGGTGCTGTCGGCGGTCATGTAGGCGCGGCCGGTGATGGAAGGGCGCACACGTTCGCCCTCCCATTCATAGCTGCCTTCGAATTGGCTGCCGGTGATGCTGGCTTGTATCCACGGCTCACCGGCGGCGAGTTTCCCGTCGGCCGCCAGGCATGCGAGCTTGGCGCTGGTGCCGGTGCCGCAGGGCGAGCGGTCGTAGGCCTTGCCTGGGCACATGACAAAGTTGCGGCTGTCGGCCTGGGGGTCGTCGGCGAACAGTTCGATATGGTCGATCAGGGCACCGTCTTCGCCGTGGATGCCCTGGGCTTCGAGGGCCTTGAGCATTGTCCAGGTGTAGTCGGTCAGGGCTTCGACGTTGTCCATTTCCAGCGCTTGGCCATGATCGGAAACCAGGAAGAACCAATTGCCGCCCCAGGCGATATCGCCGTAGACCAAGCCATGTCCAGGCACTTGCACCGAGACATGCTGGCGATAGCGATAGGCGGGCACATTGCGCAACGTGACCGCGCCGTCGGCGTGCAACGTGGCGCTGACCGGGCCGACCGGCGTGTCGATCTTGTGCACCCCCGGCGCGATCTGCCCCAGGTGATGCAGCGAGGCAACCAGGCCGATGGTGCCGTGGCCGCACATGCCGAGGTAGCCGGCGTTATTGAAGAAAATCACGCCGCAGGTGGCATCGGCCGAGACCGGCGCGCAATACAGCGCGCCCACCAGTACATCGTTGCCACGGGGCTCCAGCAGGCACGCCCTGCGCCATTGGTCATGCCGGGTGCGCAGGTCGTCGAGCTTGTCGACCATGGTCTCGCCGGCCAACGTGGGAAACCCCGTCATCACCAGGCGCGTGGGTTCGCCGCCGGTGTGGGAATCAATGATGTGCACTCGTTTCATAGAACAATCCATCCAGTGGTTGGCTGAGGCTCAGGAAGCAAGCTGCACTCGGCCGATGTCGGGCTCAGGGGCTTCGCTTTCGTCGTCTTCGGTTTCCAGGCGAACCAGGTGCGCCGGCACGCCGGTGGCCGCGCCCCAGTAATAGATCCCCAGCGCGCAAGCGGCGACGACCACGGTGTCGAAGGGATGGCCGAGGATGCCCAGGCCACCGAAGCTGCCGAGCTTCGACAGGATGATGGTCACGGCGTAGAAGCCGATCAGCCAGGCGGAGGAGCGAACCTGGCGGCCCAGGCTCAGGTGCAGGGTCGGCACAAAACGGCCGCACAGCAGGTACACCACGAACATCAGGATTTGCAGGCCGAGCAGCCACGACACGGTGCTCCAGCCGGACCAGTAGACGATCAGCGCGGCGATGATGAACGACAGCGGGCCGAGCAAGCCCATCCACTTGACCCGGAACGGGCGCGGCAGGTCAGGCGCATTGCGGCGCAGGGCGGCCACGGATACCGGCGCCACGGCGTAGCTCAACACCAGCGCGGCGGACACCACGTTGATCAGCGCTTCCCACGACGGGAAGGGCAGGGTCCAGAACACCGACAGGCCAAAGGTCAGCCACAGCGCCGGGCGCGGGATGCCGGACTTTTCGTCGATGCGGGTGAAGATCTTGAAGAAGGTTCCGGTTTGCGCCCAGCCGTAGATCACCCGTGGCGTGGCGTTCATGTAGATATTGCCGCAGCCGCTGGGGGAGATCACGGCGTCGGCGACCACCAGGTACGCCAGCCAGCCCACGCCCAGGGCGAGCGCGATGTCGCGGTACGGCAGGGCCAGTTCCTTGGCGACGCCGGCCCAGCCGTTGGCGAGCATTTCGGTGGGGATGCCGCCGAGGAAAGCGGTCTGCAACAGCACGTAGATTGCAGTGGAGAGCAGCACCGACAGGATCAGTGCAATTGGAATGGTGCGTTGCGGGTTCTTCACTTCGCTGGCCACCGAGATGATCGGCGTCAGGCCCAGGTAGGCGAAAATCACCCCGCCGGCAGACACGGCCATTTCAATCCCCGACAGGCCGAACGGCGCGAAGCCCTGGGCGTGGAAATTCTCCGGCTTGAAAAAGGTGAACAGCACGCCGATCACCAGCAGGGGCACGATGAACTTGAACACGCTGACCAGGTTATTGGCCATGGCGAAGGTCTTCACGCTGCGGTAGTTGAGGGCGAAAAACAGCGAGAGCAGCGCAAACTGCACGAACCAGCCGAGGACGGTGGGGTTGCTGGAACCCGCCTGCGTCAACTCGGGAAACCACGCCGCGGCGTATTGGCGCGAGGCGACCACTTCAATTGCCACCAGGCTTGAAAACGCGATCAGCGTGATAAAGCCCATCAGGTAGCCCAGCAGCGGGCCGTGGGAATAGACCGGGTAGCGCACCACGCCGCCGGCGCGGGGCAATGCCGCCCCCAGTTCGCAATACACAATGCCCAGCAGCAACACGGCGAAGCCGCCCAGCAACCAGGAAAAAATCCCCGCCGGTCCGGCGATGGCGGAGACGTGACTGGCCGCGAACAGCCAGCCCGAACCGAAGATCGCTCCCAGTCCGATAAAGGTGAGGTCGATCAATGAAAGCTGTTTCTTGAACTTGCCTTGGGCTGACATGGCGGCGCCTTCTTGTGGGTTATTGGATAGGCATGCAGTGGCCATACAGTGAACCCATCAACGGCGCCGCGATTGATGTTTTGCGCAGGCTGCGATGACGAAATCAGCACAATTGCGAGTGCTCGACAGGGCCACCGCCATGCGGCAATCTGCTCGCCAGGCACCGCCCGCCGGGCGCCTGGCCTGTCCGCAAAATGCAGGAGAGAGCGTCATGATGCAGAGCGCGTTCGCGACCCTATGCCAAGGGAGCGGGTCGAATCGTCCACAGACCATCGAAGAATTACTGGCCGGCGTGGGGTTGCTGTTGCCGATGCTGGACGTGATTCCCAATGCCGCGATCTTTATCAAGGACGTGCAGGCGCGCTACGTATTGGCCAACCGCACCTTGGTGCAGCGGTGCGGCTTGAAGGACTTGCAACCGCTGTTGGGAAAAACCAGCGCCGAGGTATTTCCCGCGCAGTTGGGGCCCGGCTATACCGAGCAGGATCGGCGGGTGCTGGAGCAGGGATTTGTCCTCGAAGACCAGTTGGAATTGCATTTGTACGGTACCCGCGAGCCGGGTTGGTGCCTGACCCACAAATGGCCGCTGTACAGCCGCGACGCTGCAATCATCGGCCTGGCGGGCATCTCGGTCGACCTGCAAACCGCCAGCGAAACCCACCCGGCCTATCAACGGCTGGCGGCGGTGGACGAGCACATCCGGGCGCATTTCAATCGGCGGGTCACGTTGGGTGAACTGACGCGGATCGCCGGGATTTCCGTGGCGCAACTGGAGCGCTACTGCAAGCGCGTGTTCCACCTGACACCGCGCCAGATGATCCAGAAGGTACGCCTGGAACATGCGCACCGGCTGCTGCATACCGAGCTGCCGATCACTGAGGTGGCGTTGCAGTGCGGGTATACCGACCACAGTGCGTTTACCCGGCAGTTCAAGGCGTTGACCGGGTTTACGCCGCGCCAGTATCGGCAGGCGACCAGTGTGCGGTGATGTCTAATTGGATCTACGTGAATGTCATGAGCAGCGGTGGCGCCAACAAGGAGGGCGCCAACGCTCTTCGCAGTTGCGCAAACCTGGTCAGTTTTATCCCTGCCGTTGGTGCGACTTATCAAGTCATCCAGTCCGTGCCGGTGAGTGGCTGCGTGGTGGATGTCACCGACAAAAGCACCGGGGGCTCTCCCGATTCGTTCAGAAGAGAAGCGGTTATCGGTGGGTGTTCGCCTTGACTCAGTAGGACGGCGTCACCTGGGTAATCACTGGCCGGCCTTCAACGTTTCAAGCATCGCCTGTGCTGCCAGCGCATGCACCTTGCGCGTCGGATGCCATTCATCCCAGTAGTAATGCGCATCCGGGTTTTCACACACCGGCTTCACGTCCGGATAGGTGTGTTGGCAGGGCGTATCCAGGTCTTTCAACCCCGCCACCTGGGGAGCTGCGCGCAGCTTGTCGCTGAACGCCACGTGGTCGAAGTAGCTGATGCTGACCTGATGCGCCTTAGCCAATGTGCTCAGCACAACCGGCAGTTCTTGTTCCAGTACCTGCTGGTAGTTTTTCGCGTTCTCGACTTGATTGCCCTGCACCACGGCTGGCACATGACTCAAATCCGTGGTGCCCACTACCATCACGTGTTTTGCGCCCGCTGTAATCAGTGTCTCGGTGGCTTTCTGAATATTTGCCACGCTGTTCTGGCTAAGTACGGCAACCGACTCGGTGTGCGAGAAGTCGGCCCATTCAAAAAAGTCGTTGGCCGAGATGAAAATGAAAAACAGCGCCTTCGGGTCGGCTTTGTGTGCCTTGGCGGACTTCAGGTAGTCAGCGATCTGGCCTGAAACGCCGGTGTCGCGGGCGGGCTCCATCCAGGCGTAGTAGTTGCCATTGCCACTCTTGGCGCCGCCCACCGCGTAATCGGTCAAGGGTGTTTTCAAGGCGTGGGCCAGGTTCTCGACGGCAGTCGGGCCATTGCTCCAGCGGCCCTTCCAGTACAACGAGCCGGGCAGTTCCTGGGCATCCTTGACCTTCAGAGTGGCCAGGGTCTTGGTGAAGCGTTCACCCGCACCGTTATCGGAGTAGCTATCGCCGAACGCATAGAGGTGATCGTAGCGGGGAGCGCCAAAGGCGGTGGAGGCGGTCAGTACCAATAGAGCGGCCAAGCAAGCGCGTAGAGTCATTGGAAATCTCCCGGGTGGTGCTCCAAGAGTACTGGCGGTGAAGTGCATGCCCGCGGGCGGTTGCGACCTGTGTGTAGCTGAGGGCGCAAAGACTGTCCTGTATGCGACAGGTGGCTATCGCTGGTAGTGTCCGCAGAATTGGGCATTCACATCAGGAAGATTGAGATGGCATCAGCGATAGAGTTGTCTTTTGAAGTTACGGAGCAAGAGCGCCAGGCCATCCTTCAGCCGCTGAGGGCATACAACATCAGCCAATGCGGCGAGAACCCGTTCGAAACGTTTGGGCTGTTACTGCGTGATCCCGCCAGCCAGGAAGTGGTGGGCGGCCTGTACGGGAAAATTTCCTATGGCTGGATGTTCATTGAGCTGTTGAGCGTGCCTGAGTCAATGCGCACTCAAGGCATGGGCTCGCGGCTGATGCGCGCGGCTGAGGAGCTGGCACGGGAGAAAGGGTGTGCGGGGATCTGGCTGGACACCTTCAGCTTCCAGGCGCCCGGGTTCTACCGGAAGCTGGGTTTCAGCGAGTTCGGGCATATTGCCGAGTACCCGCCAGGACACACGCGCCACTTTTTCCAGAAGCACCTGGGCTGAGGGCTAGCGGGTCACCGACCGCCACGTGACCAAGCCGTCCAGCCCTTTATCGGACTTCAAGTACCTGAGCACGTTCTGCACCTGGGCCTTCTCTTCAAACGGGCCGACAAATGCCCTCTAACGCTTCAAACACCCACAAACTTTATTGGATTGCAGCAACAATTTTTCTTGTTGGACACCTCCCTCCCCAAGCAGCAAAGATGCGGCCACTGACGCTCGACCTTCCAGGTCAACAATAAAAAATCGAGCCGGGCTGCACGCCGTTTTCTTGCAGTGAACCCTTTGTTCACTACCTGCTTTACTGGCGCCGCAGCGCGCACTTAAGGACCTCACCACCATGCAAACTGTTGTGAACCTATGGCCGCTGATTGGCGTACTCGTCATCGTGGTCGGCTTTGTGTTGCGCTTCAATCCGCTGCTGGTCGTCACGGCGGCAGCGATTGCCACCGGGTTTGCCGCCCACTTTCCACTGGAAAAGATCCTCGCCACCATGGGCGACGGCTTCCTCCAGACTCGCGCCTTGCAATTGATCCTGTTGTTGCCCCTGGCTGTCATCGGCTTGCTGGAGCGCCATGGCTTGCGCCTGCATGCACAAAACTGGATCGCGCGCTTTGAGCGGGCCACGGTTGGGCGCTTGCTGATCATCTATCTGTTTGTGCGTGAATCCACAGCGGCCATGGGCCTGACGAGCCTGGGCGGGCATCCGCAGATGGTGCGCCCGTTGCTGGCGCCGATGGCGGAAGGTGCGGCGGAAAAACGCTATGGCAAACTCCCCGACAAGCTTCGCCACAAGGTCCTGGCCATGTGTGCCGCGACCGACAACGTCGGGCTGTTTTTTGGCGAGGATATCTTCGTCGCCTTTGGTGCGATTGCGTTGATGCACACCTTCCTGCTGGGTTCGGGGATTGATGTCGAGCCTCTGCACATTGCGGTCTGGGGCATCCCGACGGCGATCTGCGCCTTCATCATTCACGCCATGCGCTTGCACCGCTTTGACCGAATGCTGACCCGAGAGCTGTTGCCGGCCAACACAGCGGAGGCGGCGCAATGATCATTTCCATTCAATACCTGTACTGGCTGGCCGGCGTTCTGCTGGTGATCACCGCCGGGATGATCCTGATGGATCGCACCCACCCCAGGCGCTGGTCGAGTTCGTTGTTCTGGCTGCTGTTTGCCATTCCGTTCCTGGTGGGGGAGCGCCTGCCCTCGGTGGTGGTCGGCGTGGGCGTGGTGGTGATGGCACTCATCGCGGGCCTGGGCGGTGTAGGCCGCGGCGCGCATGCCCAGTTGCATGACAAGGCCGCACGGGCCAGCGCTGGTCGCCTGGGGCATAAACTGTTTATCCCGGCATTGGCCATTCCGTTGACCACGGTGATCGGCTCGGTATTGCTCAAACACACCGAGATCGGCGGCGTGCCGCTGCTGGACCCGAAGAACACCACCTTTGTTTCCCTGGGTATCGGCTGCCTGATTGCACTGGCGCTGGCCTGCTGGCTGACGCGGGACACCCCGGTGCAAGCCCTTCGCGAATCCCGGCGCCTCACCGAAGCGCTGGGCTGGGCGATGGTGCTGCCGCAGATGCTGGCGATGCTCGGGCTGTTGTTCAACGAAGCGGGCGTGGGGACGGCCGTGGCGCACATCACCACCACCTATATCAACCTGGATTACAAGCTGGTAGCGGTGATGGTGTATGTGTTGGGCATGGCACTGTTTACCGTGATCATGGGCAATGGCTTTGCCGCCTTCCCGGTGATGACCGGCGGCGTTGGCGTACCGGTGCTGGTAGGCATCTACGGCGGCAACCCGGCGGTGATGGCTGCCATCGGCATGTTCTCCGGTTACTGCGGTACGCTGATGACACCCATGGCGGCCAACTTCAATATTGTCCCGGCAGCGTTGCTGGAGCTGCCGGATAAAAACGCGGTCATCAAGGCACAGATGCCGACCGCGTTGATGATGCTGGTGGTCAATATTGTCCTGCTCTACCTGCTGATGTGAGGCTGTAATGCGCACTGTATTGCTGACGGGTTTCGAACCGTTTGACCAAGACCTTGTCAACCCGTCCTGGGAGGCGGTACGACTGTTGGAGGGTGTGCCGCTGGGCGCTGATGTGCGGATTGTCGCGCGGCAGTTACCCTGTGCCTTTGCCACGGCGGGCGAGCGCCTGGCTCAGCTGTTGGCCGAACACCGCCCGCAGATGGTCATTGCTGTCGGGCTGGGCCCCGGGCGCAGTGATATTTCCATCGAGCGGGTCGCGATCAACCTCAACGACGCGCGGATCCCGGACAACCTGGGTGAGCAACCTGTCGACACGGAAGTGCTGCCCGGCGGCCCTGCGGCCTACTTCGGCACCTTGCCGAGCAAGGCCATGGTGAGGGCCGTGCGCGAGGCCGGCATTGGGGCCAGCGTGTCGCAAACCGCCGGCACTTTCGTATGCAACCAGGTGTTCTATCTGTTGCAGCACGCGCTCGCCGGGTCAGGGGTACGCAGCGGTTTCATCCATGTGCCGTGGCTGCCCGAGCAGGTGGCGGGCCGAATACCCGAGCCGGCCTCGATGGCGTTGCCGATGCAGGTCGAGGGCTTGCGGATTGCGCTGCTGACGGCCTGGAATACCCTGGTGGATATCACTGAAGCGGGTGGGCAAGTCAGCTGAGGTTTTCGGCTTCGCGTCCCGGGAAAAACAACGCGAAGCAGGTCACACCGTTCTCGCTGCTCACGCTGTATCGGCCGTTATGCAACTGCATGATGGTCGCGACAATCGACAGCCCCAATCCATTGGAATGCGCCGAACGCTCCCGTGATTCATCCACGCGATAAAACCGCTCGAACAACCTGGGCAAGTGCTCCGCCGGGATGGTCGCGCCGTGGTTGGTCACCGTCAGGTTGATGCCTTCGGCGCAGGGTGTGGCCTGGATCAGCAGTTCAGAGGCGGGCGCACCATATTTGATGGCGTTGGCGCACAGGTTGGCCAGGGCACGGCGCAGCAGCATCGGCTCGGCCCAGATCACACCGGCGCCCTGGGCGAGGATGCTGATGTCGACATCGCCCGCCAGGCCTTCGAAGTAGTCGGCCATGCGTTCCACTTCGTCGGCCGCGTCCAGTTCCTGACGCTGGCGCAGTGCACTGGCCGGGTCGGTGCGGGCCAGGAACAGCATGTTGTCGAGCATGCGCGCCAGGCGTTCGAGTTCTTCGACGTTGGAGGCCAGCAGTTGCTGGTAGGCCTCGATGCTACGGTGTTGCTGCAGCGCCACCTGGGTTTCCCCGAGCAAGTTATTGATCGGCGTGCGCAGTTCGTGGGCCATGTCGGTGGAGACCTGGCCCAGTTGCACAAAACCCTTGGCCAGGCGTTCGAGCATGGTGTTGAACGAATCAATCATCGGCAGCAGTTCTTTGGGGGCGCCGTGGCTGTCGAGGCGCGCGGCGAGGTTGCCGACGCCGATGCCCTGGGCATGCACGGCCAGGCGCCGCAATGGCAGCAGGCCGCGATGCACCATCAGGTAACCGACCACCGCCAGTACCAATGCCGCGATGCTGGCGAGGATATAGACACTCAGCCGGTAGCTGGCGAGCACTGCGGTGCGCTCGGTCATCAACCGCCCGGTAGTGACTTGCAGGCTGCCCAGGTCGCCTGAATCGATGGTGGCGGCGAGGGTGGAGAAGGGGACGCCATTGACGCCGGGTAAATGCTGCACGTCGGCGAATTCCAGGGCGTGGTCCCGGGGCACCGGTGCAACGTCGGGCATGTCGATGTTGCCGGGGTTTACTTCCAGCAGCGGTTTCTGCCCGGGTGCGGCGATGCTCAGCACCGATTCGCGGTTGCCCAGCATGTTCTGGAACAGTTCGGGCTTGGTCTTGATCAGGTCCAGGGTGTTGCTGTCGTTCAGCAGGTTGCGCAGTTGGTCGACGCGGTAGATCAGCGCAGCGTCGTCGCGGTGGATCAGTTCGCGCTCAAGGTCGCGGTACAGCGCCACGCCGAGGGTTGCCAGCAGGGCGAACGCCAGCAGGGCGAAGATCAGCGCCAGGCGCAGCGTCAGGGAGTAATGCCGGGGCTTGCTCATGGTTGCGTATCGAAGCGATAGCCGATGCCGCGCACGCTATGGATCAGCTTGAGCTGGAACGGGTCGTCGATTTTCAGGCGCAGGCGGCGCACGGCCACGTCGACCACATTGGTGTCGCTGTCGAAATTCATGTCCCACACCCTTGAGGCGATCAGCGAGCGCGAGAGTACCTGGTCCTGATGGGTGGCGAACAAGTGCAACAAGGCGAACTCCTTGTTGGTCAGGGTGATGCGCACGCCGCCACGGCTGACGCGGCGCTTGAGCACGTCGATCTGCAGGTCGGCGATCTGCAAGTGTTCTTCTTCACGGCTTGGCCCGCGCCGGGTCAGGGTGCGCAGGCGCGCCACCAGTTCGGCGAAGGAAAACGGCTTGATCAGGTAATCGTCGGCGCCCAGTTCCAGGCCCTTGATGCGGTCGGCAATATCGTCCCGGGCGGTCAGGAACAGCACCGGCGTGTCGGCTTCCTTGCGCAGGCGACGCAGCACTTCCCAGCCGTCCATCTTCGGCATCATCACGTCCAGCACGATCACGTCGAACGGGGTTTCCAGGGCCTGGTGCAAACCGTCCACGCCATCGCGGGCAAGGCTCACGGAGTAACCCAGTTCCTGCAGGCCGTTAAGCAGGTAGTTGCCCGCCTTGGGCTCGTCTTCGACTACGAGGATATTCATGGAATTCGCCCTGGTGATGTGCAGTTCTTGCGTGGCGCAAGTGTAGCCCGATCAATTGTCATTGGGGCAGCCGATGCCCTGTACTTGATAGTCCAGCACGTGTTCGCGGCCCTGGCTGTCGAGGTAGTCGAGGCGCGCAGGGACAATGCCGCACTGGCCGTAGGTATCGGTGCTCGACAGTACTTTGGCCACGTCCATGTGCATGAAGAAGCCGGGGGTGTCATGGATCACCGAGGTGGTGGCGGTGGTATCGGCAAAGGCCGAGCCGGTGGCGAGGAGGGCAGCAAAGCCGAGGATAAACAGTTTCATGGCGGTATCTCTCTTTAAGGGTTGGCTGCCGGTATCCGGCAGTGAGTTCACAGTAACCAGGCGACACAAACAGCCAGCCAACAGGATGATGACAAGATCGTAATGAAGGGCTTAAGGCTGGCGGCCGGACGCTTCGAGGATCAGGTCGGTGATTTCCTTGGCGTGGGAAACCAGGGACAAGTGGCTCGATGGCAGCTCGATGGTGGTGGCGTTCATGCGCTTGGCGAGAAAGCGTTCCAGGTCCGGGTTGATGGTCTGGTCATTGCTGGACACCGCATACCAGGACGGCTTGGTGTGCCACGCGGCGTTGACGGTGCGACCGCTGAACAGGGTCTTGGCGATCGGTTGTTGCACGGCGTACAGCTCCATGGCCTTGGCGTGGGGTACGTCGGCGGCAAAGTACTTGAGGAAGGCGTCCTGATTCAGGGTCAGGTAACCGTCGTGCTCCACCACACCGGCCCGCACGGGAGTGCTTGGGTACTTGGCGGACAGGGCGACGAAGTCTTCGTTGGCGTCCGGAGCGCGGGCGGCGACGTATACCAGGGAGCTGACCTTGGGGTTGGCCCCGGCGTCGCTGACCACGGTGCCGGCGTAGGAATGGCCGACCAGCACGGTAGGACCGTCCTGTTGATCGAGTACGCGATTGGTGGCAGCGACGTCATCCGCCACCGAGGTCAGCGGGTTTTGCACGGCGGTTACATGCAAGCCGGCGGCCTGCAGGCGGGTAATCACTTCGGACCAGCTGGAACCGTCGGCCCAGGAGCCGTGTACCAGCACTACGTTATTGGCTTTCACCGGTGCAATCGGGCCGGCCACGGCGGCGCCGGTCCCCAGCATCAACAGGCTGGCGGCGATCAGGCAGAGTTTGCTTGCAGGTTTCATGGGCGGGCTCGCTTCATTTTCAGTGGGAAGTTGGGTCACCCGCTGTGGGTGACTGACGACTTCACTGTATGAAGTGAGGGTGCGGGCAACACTGACAGCTTGATGACAAGTTTGTAATGCAATGGGCAGCCGGAAGGCTGCCCTGGTTGGACGGTGACCCATCAGACAGTACGGGCTGCTTGCAGGCGTTCAGCGCCGCCTTCCGCCAGGCCGCGTTCGTGCAGGCGATCTGCGCCGCCCTCGGCGAGCAGGTGGGATGACTGGTCTTTGACCGCGCCAGCGTGGGTGTCGGCCGACGCCATGGATGACAGCCCGAGGCCCGCGATGACAGTCAGGCCGAGTACCAGGGACGAAGCTTTCGAGAGATTGAACATGATGAGTCTCCTACGCGTGAGCCAGCCGGATTGGCTGGTGGTCGTAGTTAATCGCCGGGGTGTATCTGCCATGTGTGCCCAGGCGTGGCGAAATGCGGGTTCGCGTATCCAGGCGGGGTTCCCATACAGTCCGATACAAACCACGGGAAGGTTTACAGCGTTTGGGCCGATCCGTAGATTGCACCAGGCAAGTGGTTCGTCAGCGCCCAAGACCGGGTGACGAAAGCAAGAGGAAGCCGAGCAGTGTCCACCCGCGATTCAGCTGTATTCGCCCACCGTTACCGCGCCTTTCTGTTCGATATGGATGGCACACTCCTGAACTCCATTGCCGCCGCCGAGCGCGTATGGGCCACCTGGGCTGAACGCCATGGGCTGGATGTCGAGGCCTTTCTGAAGACCATCCATGGTGCCCGGGCCATCGATACCATCACCCGCCAGGCGTTGCCCGGTGTGGACGCGCAGGCTGAGGCGCAGTGGATTACCGAGGCTGAACTTGAGGATGTGGAAGGGGTGGTGGCGATTGCGGGCGCGGTGGAATTCCTCAACGCATTGCCCGGCGATCAATGGGCGCTGGTTACGTCTGCCCCCAAGGCACTGGCTCTGCGCCGTATGCAGGCGGCCGGGATCAACCCGCCGGCGGTGCTGGTCACCGCGGAGGATGTCGCCAGCGGCAAGCCGGATCCGGCCTGTTATGTGCTCGGTGCGCAACGGCTGGGAGTACCGGTACAGGACTGCCTGGTGTTTGAGGATGCCAGCGTCGGGATTCGCGCCGGCGAGGCGGCGGGGGCCGATGTGATGGTGGTGACGTCGACCCACCTTGTGCCCATGGTCACCGCGCATCCTTCGATTGACGGGTATGAGCGTCTACAGGTTCAGCGGGACGAAGCCGGGCTGTTGCATCTACAGCGCCTGGCGTAAAAAAAGGCCGACCCGGTTACCCGGATCGGCCTTCTTCGTAAAGGGGCGGTTCAACGTTGGAGCCGTTTCCAGTCAGCGTCTGCAGGCGGTTGCCCTTGAGCCCCTGGCGGGACAAGACCATTTCCTTGAGGATTTCGCTGGCAAGCCTGGCAATCGCCTCCGGCCCTCGATGGTGGGCGCGGACGATGCCGGTCACTGCAAAGTGATCAGCTTCCGGGCCGCTGAGAATCGCGGAAAGCGTGCCATCGGCATGCAGGGTGCAGACGATTTTGTAGCTCGGCAGGCGCGCTGCCAGTGCTGATTCGATTTCGCTTTTACTCAGTGTGTCCATCAGCGCTACAACCTTTCACCGACCGTGCATGCCCAAGCATAGGTTGTGTCGCGCAGCTGTAAATACCGGCGATCTGATAGCAACTGCGGCGGCGGTTTCAACCCGCTTGCGGGATACACCGCGCTGGGGCAACGAACTTCAAGATGAAACCCAAAGCCGTCAGGATGAGGCTTTGCGGCGATCACTGTGAGGCGCGCGCCGGCACAGTCTGCGATGGACGGCGACCTGAATGGGCTTGAGGCAGAAGAAAAACAAGTACGCGCTCAGGAACAGCGTCAGGTCCAGCCATGAGTAGGCTTTGTCGGAGGAACCTTCGATTTCGAACTTGAGGCCATACTCCAGCGCCACAAACGCCACGCTGATCAGCGTGACAATCAACCAAGACTTGGATAAGTAAGGCTGTTTAACGGTACGCCTCATCAACGTGCTCCTTGGCGCGCTGCAGACTGTAGGGGATTTGTCACGAGATTCGGCCCTGGAAAACTCCACAAGTTCCCTTTGTTTGCAGGCTGTTTCATGCGTTGAACGCAGCCAGCGACTATTACTGAGAAGTGTTCCTGCCATGTGTCATACAAAAGGGAGTACGCCTTATGTTGGTTCAGTGGTTTCTTGCAGCAGTCCATTTACTGGCATTCGCCATGGCATTGTCGGCCGTGCTTGCGCGTGGCAAGGCATTGCGCGGTGTATCTGATAGTGACTCATCCACCCTGCGCCGCGTATTGATCGCGGACAACATCTGGGGAATCAGTGCCCTGGTGTTATTGGTAACCGGTGGCCTGCGGGCCTTTGGCGGCTACGAAAAGGGCAGTGATTATTACCTGCACCAGCCGTTGTTTCACGTGAAGATGACGCTGCTTGTATTAATTTTGTTACTGGAGCTCGCGCCGATGATTCGCTTTATCAAATGGCGCATCGCGTTGGCGCGTGGCACGCGCCTCGATTTGCACCAGGCAGGTCTTTTTGCGCGCATCAGCCATGTGCAGGCGTTACTGCTGGTGCTGATGATGATTGCAGCGAGTGGCATGGCACGCGGTGTCGGCCTGGGATGACGCTGGCCTGACGCTGGAACAAGGGAATAGGGCGCGCTGGCCGCGGGAAGCCGCGAGCAGGCTGAAAGAGGTTTTCGCCAGCCGTTACAGTGAACGAAAGGGCTGGCTACTGGAGGCGCTTCAAGGTGTCTGGTTTTTATCCGGAGCCGTCAGGCCCGCCTGGATACGTTGGTAGATCTCCTCGCGATGCACGGCAACGTCCTTTGGAGCATTGATGCCGATTCTTACTTGCTGGCCGCTAACGCCCAGGATGGTGATCGTGATGTCATCACCGATGTTTATGCTTTCACCGACTTTGCGGGTGAGTATCAGCATGGACTTCTCCTTGATTGCTTTGAAGGACACATGTTTCAGACAGGGCAGATGTCGGATGTGTGTAGCTTACTGCGAAGCGCTTCCCTGTGGCTGCCTCTTTTAGGACGCATAGAGGCGGCATTAATTCCCATGCCGCCATCATACAGGTCTGCGATACATCATTCGCATTGTTTAAGCCAACGTTTATGACGGCCAGAATAGACAGTGAATGATAAAGTCGCCTCTTTGATCCTCTAAGGAGCAGGGTAGTGCGTAAAGTAGCGATGGCAATTGCGGTGTTGGCATTGGCCGGTTGCGGTGAAGGTAAAAGTGTCGACGCCCCCAAGGCCAGGCCTGCCGTTGCCGAGGCGCCCGCCCAGGCGCAACCTGCGGTCGGCGCGATCGCCTCTCAAGAATGGGATGTATGGGTGGGGCCGCCGGATCACAAGCTGCAGGCGATGACTGACCTGACCGCGTGGTTGCTGGAACACGGTTTCAGTTTCTATCTGGCGAAGGAAGACGGTAAGGACCAGGTGCTGCTGGGCCCATTCAGCACCAAAGCCGAGGCCGAGGCGAAACAAGCGCAGTTGACCGAGAAACTGGCCACTGCGAAGAAGAATGACACGGTGTCCGAGGTCATCGAACACAAGGTTGCGCAGTAAAGAGTCGACAAGCGGGAGGCCATGGCGCTCCCGCTTTTTTCGTTCAGCCGCAGGCTTTCAAGTTCACCGGGCCGACAAATTCATTGCCGCGCCCCATCACGCACGCCACGGTTTGATTGCGCTGGCGTTCCCAGGGCTGTACCGGGTAGGTCTTGTTCCAGGCTTCATACAGCTGGCGATCCTGTTTCGACAGGCGCAGGCCATACTGCTTACTCATATAGAAATAGGTTCGGGCGATCATGCCGCGAATGGAAGGGCGGGGCATGACCTTCTTGGCCTTGAAGTCCACCTGGGTCAGGCATGATCCATATTGGCCGCTTTGTACCGGCAGCCAGCCAAAACTGAAATTGTTTCGGTCGCCATTCACCTCGCCGATGCTCGGCACCAGGTTGTGCAGGTCGGCTTCGGCCCGCTTGTAGACCGCGTCCTTGCGGGTGCAGTTCTTGCGCCCGCCATCCTGCCAGCACTGGCGCTGATGGCCGATCTGCCAGGCCGGAACAATGTGTTCCCATTCAATACGTGCCGCCCGGTTGGCGTTTTTGCGCGGGATATAGCCGCAGGCTTTCAGGTCTACCCGGTTGCCGTTGTATTTGCAGCCGCAATAGAACTCCGTGGATTGCGGTTCATACAGTTTCCAGGCGATTTTCTTGGCTTCGCTGAATGTCTTGGGGGCTTGGGCTTGAGCGGTAACAGCAAAAAACACACACAACAGACTGATAAAACGGACACTCATTGACTCAATCTTCCTTCGGCACAACCCAGAAAATCTGCACGCCGCCGTCATCGCGATAGGCGAGGGTGACGTTGTCGTTTTCTGCGATCTCCTCCAGTAGTCGTGCCCACTCGTCTTCCGGTTCCTCCGGCAAACGGAAGATCAACGCCGCCTTGTTCTTCTGGGCGTTGGTGGAATTGATGATTTTTTGCACGCGAACGGCCAGGCGTTGATAGGCGTCAGGCGCTGCGGGTGCTGCGGAAGAAGGCTTTGCCACGGAGTATTCCTTATTGGGCTGTACGTGCATACAGTATTTAACTGTGGGCAATTTCGCAACTGCTTAAAATTCAAGAATTTCTTCTGACAGTGGTTTTGCCGATTTGGTGTAGGAAAGCTTTGTTTTTCAAAGGTTTTTTGCGCGGGGGTAAAGCGGAGGAAATCAGACCCGCTCGCGGTACGCCACGAGCGGGATGGCCCAACCGTTGCCGGCCGGGCCCGGGAGCGATCAATATTCCCAGAACATCCGTTGCAGTTCCTTGCTGTCCTGGGTCTTGGTCAGGGCGACCATGGCCAGGATGCGGGCTTTCTGCGGGTTCAGGTCATGGGCAACTACCCAGTCGTATTTGTCGTCTGGTTGTTCGGCGTTACGCAGAACGAAACCACCGGCATTCACGTGGGAAGAGCGAATGATCTGTACGCCTTGCTTGCGCAGTTCCTGCAGGGCAGGCACCACCTTGGACGACACCGAACCATTGCCGGTACCGGCGTGGATGATGGCTTTCGCGCCGGCCTGGGCCAGAGCCTTGTAGGCGGTGTCGCTTACGTTGCCATAGGAATAGGCGATTTCGACGTCCGGCAGGCTTTTGATGGTCTTGATGTCGAATTCCGAGTTCATGGTGTGACGCTTGGCTGGCAGGCGGAACCAGTAGGATTTGCCTTCTACCACCATGCCCAGCGGGCCCCATGGGCTCTTGAACGCTTCAGTCTTGATGTTGATCATCTTGCTGACGTCGCGACCCGACTGGATCTCGTCGTTCATGGTCACCAGTACGCCTTTGCCGCGGGCGTCCTTGCTGCCGGCGACGGCAACGGCGTTGTACAGGTTGAGCATGCCATCAGCCGACATGGCGGTGCCTGGGCGCATCGAGCCGACCACGACGATTGGCTTGTCGGTCTTTTCCACCAGGTTGAGGAAGTAGGCAGTCTCTTCCAGGGTGTCGGTACCGTGGGTGATCACGATGCCGTCGACGTCCTTGCTGTCGGCCAGTTCGGCGACACGACGACCCAGTTGCAGGAGGTTTTCGTTGGTGATGCTTTCGGAGGCAATTTGCAATACTTGTTCGCCGCGGACATTGGCGATCTGGCTAAGCTCAGGAACACCGGCGATCAATTGTTCGATGCCGACCTTGGCGGCCTGGTAGGTCGCACTGTTGGCCGCGCTGGCGCCGGCGCCGGCGATGGTGCCGCCGGTGGCAAGGATCACCACGTTGGACAGTTTTTGCTGGGTTTCAGCTTCTTTTGCCTGAGCGGCAACGGGGAACAACAGCAGGAGGGCTAACGCGCCCGGTACGAAAGTTTTCAACGCAGATTTCATTATTCTTCTCTCTAGTTTTGATGAGTGCTGATGCAGGTTCATCTAGAAACACCCGGGCGGTTCTGAACGCCACGAGGTGCTGAGTAAGAGCAGGATTTGTACCAGCGGGATTTTGTTTGGCAATAGAATTTAACCTATTGATTTATATCTATATTTGTTTGATTTGTAAGTAAATGGCTTGGTCTTCTGTCCGGCTTTCCGAACAAAGCGGTGCGCGGGTGTTCGGTTGTCCGAAAAGGATGACGGAAAAGTTTGGTTTTAAACGCAGGAGGCACGCCGCGACCTGTCGTTTCAGAGAACGATCCAGCAACGCGGATGTTTAAAGGGGGTACCGGATGGCTTCGAGGGCAGGGCGTAAAGCGGATTCAACAAAAGGCTGTTTTCTCCCGTTGACAAATCTCGACAAGCTTCTCATAGTTTGATCTAACGCAAACGTTTGCGAGATGTTTCACGGGTCCTCCTCGAGTGTCGTGAAAGCTCGTATCAGTCGCCCGGGTGGGTTGGCTGCCGAAGCGTTCTTCGGTGCAAGCGTTGCTCACAATAATCATAAGATCGGAGTGAACCCATGAAGCTGCCATTTGCTGGACGTCTTCTTGCTGTCGCTGTGCTTGCTGCCGCATCCGCTGCCCTGCCTCTTTCCTCTGCATTTGCTGCCGAGACCGCCGCCAAACCCAAGGTCGGCCTGGTCATGAAATCCCTCGCCAACGAATTCTTCGTCACCATGCAAGACGGTGCCAAGGAATACCAGAAGGCCCACTCCGCCGATTTCGACATGATCACCAACGGGATCAAGAACGAAACCGATACCAGTGCGCAGATCGATATCGTCAATCAGATGATCCTGTCCAAGGTTGACGCGATCGTCATTGCTCCCGCCGACTCGAAAGCCCTGGTCACCGTGCTGAAAAAGGCCTCCGACAAAGGCATCAAGGTCGTCAACATCGACAACCGTCTTGATGTGGATGTACTGAAAAGCAAAAACCTTGATATCCCGTTCGTAGGTCCAGACAACCGCAAGGGCGCGC
This sequence comes from Pseudomonas sp. G5001, assembly GCF_013385475.1. NCBI lineage: Bacteria > Pseudomonadati > Pseudomonadota > Gammaproteobacteria > Pseudomonadales > Pseudomonadaceae > Pseudomonas > Pseudomonas sp. G5001. The sequence continues at coordinate 42,924 of NZ_JACAPZ010000015.1, read as the reverse complement.
GCCTGGTCGGTGAAGAACTGGCCAAGCACCTCACCAAGGGTGACCAGGTTGGCATCATCGAAGGTGTGTCCACCACCACCAACGCCCAGCAGCGTACCGCTGGCTTCAAGGACGCGATGGATGCCGCCGGCATGAAGATCGTCTCCACCCAATCCGGTGAGTGGGAAATCGACAAGGGCAACGCAATTGCCGCTGCCATGCTCCAGGCAAACCCGAACATCAAGGCACTGCTGGCCGGTAACGACAACATGGCACTGGGCGCAGTATCCGCCGTACGTGGCGCCGGCAAGGCTGGCAAGGTGCTGGTCGTAGGCTACGACAACATCGAGGCCATCAAGCCGATGCTGCAGGACGGCCGTGTCCTGGCCACCGCCGACCAGGCTGCTGCCCAGCAAGCCGTTTTCGGTATCCAGAACGCTCTGAAGCTGGTCAAGGGTGAAAAAGTCGATGCCGTGGATGGCATGATCGAAACCCCGGTCGAACTCATCCTCAAGAAGTAATTCCCCGGCAGCACAAAACAGCGTCCGCTCACCCGAGCGGACGCCTGGAGACGTTCCTATGTCATCTTCCGCACCGAACGCTGTCCTCTCGGTCAGCGGTATCGGCAAGACCTATGCCCAACCGGTTCTGTCCGACATCACCCTGACGCTCAATCGTGGGGAGGTGTTGGCGCTTACCGGTGAGAATGGCGCGGGGAAAAGCACCCTGTCGAAAATCATCGGCGGGCTGGTCACCCCGACCGACGGCCAGATGCAGTTCAATGGCCAGGCCTACACGCCAGGCAGCCGGACCCAGGCTGAAGAGCAGGGCATCCGCATGGTCATGCAGGAGCTTAACCTGCTGCCAACCCTGACGGTCGCTGAAAACCTGTTCCTCGATAACCTGCCCAGCCACGGTGGCTGGATCAGCCGCAAGCAACTGCGCAAGGCCGCCATTGAAGCCATGGCCCAGGTCGGCCTGGACGCTATCGACCCGGACACCCTGGTCGGCAGCCTCGGCATCGGCCACCAACAGATGGTCGAGATCGCCCGCAACCTGATTGGCGATTGCCACGTACTGATCCTCGACGAACCCACAGCGATGCTGACCGCCCGTGAAGTCGAGATGCTGTTCGAACAAATCACCCGCCTGCAGGCCCGGGGCGTGGCGATTATCTATATTTCCCACCGGCTCGAAGAACTGGCCCGGGTTGCCCAGCGCATTGCGGTGCTGCGTGACGGCAAGCTGGTGTGTGTCGAGCCGATGGCCAACTACAACAGTGAGCAACTGGTCACGCTGATGGTGGGCCGCGAACTGGGCGAGAAAATCGACCTGGGCCCGCGCACCATCGGCGCGCCGCTGTTGACGGTAAAAGGCCTGACCCGCTCGGACAAGGTCCGCGACGTGTCGTTTGAAGTGCGTGCCGGCGAAATCTACGGCATCTCCGGCCTGATCGGTGCGGGCCGTACGGAGTTGCTGCGCCTGATCTTCGGCGCCGACCTGGCCGACAGCGGCACCGTGGCCCTGGGCACACCTGCGCAAGTCGTCAGCATTCGCTCGCCCGTCGACGCGGTTGGCCATGGCATCGCCCTGATCACCGAAGACCGCAAGGGCGAAGGCCTGCTGCTGACCCAATCCATCGGCGCCAACATTGCCTTGGGCAACATGCCGAAGGTGTCCAGCGGTGGCCTGGTGAACAGTCGTGACGAAACGGCCTTGGCCAAGCGGCAGGTCGACGCCATGCGTATCCGCAGTTCCAGTCCGGCGCAGCTGGTGTCCGAGCTGTCGGGTGGCAACCAGCAGAAGGTGGTGATTGGCCGCTGGCTGGAGCGCGATTGCGCGGTGATGCTGTTCGATGAACCGACCCGAGGCATCGACGTCGGCGCCAAATTCGATATCTATGCGTTGCTCGGCGACCTGACCCGCCAGGGCAAGGCGCTGGTGGTGGTGTCCAGCGACCTGCGTGAGTTGATGCTGATCTGCGACCGCATCGGCGTACTTTCCGCCGGGCGCCTGATCGAGACCTTCGAGCGCGACAGCTGGACCCAGGACGAATTGCTTGCCGCTGCTTTTGCCGGCTATCAGAAACGTGATGCGCTGCTCAACGACGCAGCGCCTAGGAATACCCCATGAAAACCACTTCCTCCCCCGCAAAACGTGGCGGCAACTTCTATGGCCTGGGCACCTACCTGGGCCTGGCCGGCGCCTTGCTGGCGATGATTGCGCTGTTCTCGTTCCTGAGCGACCACTTCCTCTCGTACGACACCTTCAGCACCCTGGCCAACCAGATTCCCGACCTGATGGTGCTGGCAGTCGGCATGACCTTCGTGCTGATCATTGGCGGCATCGACCTGTCGGTAGGCTCCGTGCTGGCCCTGGCCGCATCGGCCGTCAGTGTGGCGATTCTCGGCTGGGGCTGGAGTGTGTTGCCGGCAGCCGTGCTGGGCATGGGCTGCGCCGCGTTGGCCGGGACCATTACCGGTTCGATCACAGTGGCCTGGCGGATCCCGTCGTTCATCGTGTCCCTCGGCGTGCTGGAAATGGCGCGCGGCGTGGCGTACCAGATGACCGGCTCGCGTACCGCATACATCGGTGATTCGTTTGCCTGGCTGTCCAACCCGGTGGCCTTCGGCATTTCACCTTCGTTCATCATCGCGTTGCTGGTGATCATCGCCGCGCAGCTGGTGCTGACCCGTACCGTGTTCGGTCGCTACCTGATCGGCATCGGCACCAACGAAGAGGCCGTGCGCCTGGCGGGTATCAATCCCAAGCCCTACAAGATCCTGGTGTTCAGCCTGATGGGCCTGCTGGCGGGTGTGGCGGCGCTGTTCCAGATTTCGCGCCTGGAAGCGGCCGATCCCAACGCCGGTTCCGGCCTGGAGCTGCAAGTGATCGCTGCGGTAGTGATCGGCGGCACCAGCCTGATGGGCGGGCGTGGCTCGGTCATCAGTACCTTCTTCGGCGTGCTGATCATCTCGGTACTGGCGGCAGGGCTGGCGCAGATTGGCGCCACCGAGCCGACCAAACGTATCATCACCGGTGCCGTGATCGTGATCGCGGTGGTGCTCGATACTTACCGCAGCCAGCGCGCCAGTCGGCGAGCCTGAGCCATGGCAACGATCAAGGATGTGGCCGCGCTGGCGGGGATTTCCTACACCACGGTGTCTCATGTGGTGAACAAGACGCGCCCGGTCAGCGAGCCGGTGCGGATCAAGGTCGAGGCGGCCATCAAGCAGCTCGACTATGTGCCCAGTGCGGTCGCGCGCTCGCTGAAGGCCAAGACCACAGCCACCATCGGCCTGTTGGTGCCCAACAGCCTCAACCCGTATTTTGCGGAACTGGCCCGGGGCATCGAGGATTACTGCGAGCGTAACGGCTATTGCGTGATCCTCTGCAACTCCGACGATAATGCCGAAAAGCAGCGCAGCTACCTGAGGGTGCTGCTGGAAAAACGCATCGACGGCTTGATCGTGACCTCGGTGGGCGGCGACGACAGCGGCCTGGCGACAGGCCTCAAGGCGGTGCGCACGCCGATGGTCATCGTCGACCGTGCATTGGACGGGATCGATGTCGACCTGGTGCGCATCGACCATGAACAGGGCGCTTACCTGGCGACCCGGCACTTGCTCGATCTGGGGCATCGCGACATTGCCTGCATTGGTGGCCCGAGTCATACCCGCGTGGCGCAAATGCGGATGGCGGGCTACTACCGCTCCCTGGCCGAGGCGGGGCTCGAAGTGCCGGCTGGTCGTGTGCTGGAAAGTGATTTCACCAGTACCGGTGGTTACGCGGCCGCGGCGCAATTGCTGGCGGATAATCCCCCCAGCGCGATTTTTGCCGGCAACGACATGATTGGCTTCGGCGTCTTGCGCGCCGCTGCCGAACGTAATATCCGGGTGCCCGGTGAGCTGTCGGTGATCGGGTTTGATGATATCCAGATGAGCCAGTACGTGTACCCGGCGCTGACCACCGTGGGCCAGTCGATCCTGCAGCTGGGAGAGATGGCGGCCGAGCTTTTACTGCGACGAATTGCGACACCCCAATTGCCGATCGATCAACGCATCGTGACGCCGAGTATTGTCCTGCGCGAGTCCACGGCGCCGTTGGCCGGTGTGTTTGCCCAATACCGCTGAACCGAATTGATGAGTACTGATGTATGCCAGCAAAAGTAGTGGTAATAGGCAGCCTGAACATGGACCTGGTCACCCGGGCCAGCCGGCTGCCCCGCGCCGGTGAGACCCTGATCGGCCAATCGTTTTCCACCGTTCCCGGCGGCAAGGGCGCGAACCAGGCGGTCGCTTCGGCGCGCCTCGGGGCTGAGGTCGCCATGGTCGGCTGCGTGGGCACCGATGCCTATGGCGCGCAATTGCGCGACGCGTTGCTGGTGGAGGGCATTGATTGCCAGGCCGTCAGCACCGTCGACGGTTCCAGCGGCGTGGCGCTGATCGTGGTGGATGACAGCAGCCAGAATGCGATCGTTATTGTCGCCGGTAGCAATGGCGAGCTGACCCCAGCCAAATTACAGGCATTTGACAGTGTGCTGCAGGCTGCCGACGTGATTGTCTGCCAGCTGGAAACGCCGATGGAGACTGTCGGCCATGCCCTCAAGCGCGGTCGCGAGCTGGGCAAGACGGTGATCCTGAACCCGGCGCCGGCCAGTGGTCCGCTGCCCGAGGATTGGTACGCCGCCATCGACTACCTGATTCCCAATGAAAGCGAAGCCTCGGCCTTGAGCGGCGTGGTGGTCGACTCGCTGGACAGCGCCAAGGCCGCCGCCACACGCCTGATCAAGGCCGGTGCTGGCAAAGTGATCATTACCCTCGGTTCCGAAGGCGCGTTGTTTGCCGATGGCCAAGGCTTCGAGCACCTGGTCGCGCCCAAGGTCAAGGCGGTCGATACCACGGCTGCCGGTGACACCTTCGTCGGCGGTTTCGCAGCCGCGCTGGCCAACGGCAGGAGCGAGGCCGAGGCCATTCGTTTCGGCCAGGTAGCCGCCGCGCTGTCCGTGACCCGCGCGGGTGCGCAACCCTCTATTCCCACATTGCATGACGTCCAAGGTTTTGTGCCCTCATGAAAAAGACTCCCTTGCTCAATATCGCGCTGTCGCGGGTGATCGCATCCCTTGGCCATGGCGACATTCTGGTGATCGGTGATGCCGGCTTGCCGGTGCCGCCGGGTGTCGAGCTGATCGACCTGGCGCTGACCAAAGGCATTCCGGATTTCGTCAGTACCTTGCGCATCGTCCTCAGCGAGATGCAGGTGGAAAGCCACGTGCTCGCGGAAGAAATCCTGCTCAAGCAACCGCCGGCCCTGGCGGATCTCAATACCCTGACCGAACAGGCCGCCCTCGGCGAGCGCCGCCTGGTCAGCCATGAAGAGTTCAAGCAGCTCAGCCGCAAGGCGAGGGCGGTGGTGCGCACCGGCGAGTGCCAGCCCTACTGCAATATCGCGCTGGTTTCCGGCGTAACGTTCTAGAATTCCCCAACGACAAGGAGTGCGTCATGCAACGTGGTACCCAAACCCTGCGACACCTGTTCCGGAGTGTGCTGCTTTTGTCCGTGCTAACTGCTGCAAGCGCCCACGCGGCGGAAAAAATCGACCTGATCATCGACACCGACCCCGGTGCCGACGACGTGGTTGCCTTGCTGTTCGCCATGGCTTCGCCCGATGAACTGCAGATCCGCGCGCTGACCACCGTTGCCGGTAACGTGCGCCTCGACAAGACCTCCCGCAACGCACGCCTGGCCCGCGAATGGGCAGGGCGCGAGGACATCCCGGTATATGCCGGTGCACCGAAACCGATGCTGCGCACGCCGATCTACGCTGAAAACATCCATGGCAAGGAAGGTATCTCCGGCGTCACCGTGCATGAGCCGAAAAAAGGCCTGGCCGAAGGCAATGCCGTTGATTACCTGATCAAGACCCTCAGCACCGCCAAGCCCCACAGCATCACCATCGCCATGCTCGGTCCGCAGACCAACCTGGCGCTGGCATTGACCCAGGCGCCGGAGATCACTCAAGGCATCAAGGAAGTGGTGGTGATGGGCGGCGCGCACTTCAACGGCGGCAATATCACGCCGGTGGCCGAGTTCAACCTGTTCGCCGACCCGATCGCGGCCGAGATCGTGCTCAAGAGCGGCGTCAAGCTGACCTACCTGCCGTTGGACGTGACCCACAAGGTCCTGACCAGCGACGCACGCCTGAAGCAAATCGCTGCGCTGAACAACAACGCGAGCAAGGTGGTGGGCGATATTCTCAATGAATACGTCAAGGGCGACATGGAGCACTACGGCATCCCGGGCGGCCCGGTGCATGACGCTACCGTCATTGCCTACCTGCTCAAGCCTGCGCTGTTCAGCGGCCGTGAGGTCAACGTGGTGGTGGACAGCCGTGAAGGCCCGACCTTCGGCCAGACCATCGTCGACTGGTACGATGGCCTGAAACAACCGAAGAACGCGTTCTGGGTTGAAAATGGCGATGCCCAGGGCTTCTTCGATCTGCTGACCGAGCGCCTTGGTCGCCTGAAGTAAACAGTCTGCCGGTCGACGTTCGTCGGCCGGGTCTTATTCGCGCTCGGGGTCTGGCGCCCCCATGTGATCGGCCGGGTATTTCTCGAATACCTGGCCGATGAATGCCTGCGCGGCCTGTGTGCCCAGTTCCTTGACCAGCAGGTCGATACCGATGATTGCCAACTCCTCCGGGCTGCCCGGGCTGTAGGAGCTTTGCCCGTGGGGCCACTTGGCTTTGATGTCGGCGTGGATCGTGACGATGGTCATGGGTGTCTCGCGAGGCTGAAAGGCGGTTAGTGCGTTCTGCGTAGGGAGTTAACCATTTTGCGCCGTGTTTGGCACTGCTACTTAGGCATGAGGGGAGGGCTGTGCGACACTGTCCGCCTGTTTAATTGCCAGGACAAACCGCGTGCAGATCGACTTGAACAACACCGAGAACCTGACGCTGGACGCTGTGCGGCAGCTGCTTGCGTCCGCCAGTGACAACGTTCACACCCAATTGCGCGTTACCAAGGCCGGCATTGCCTACATTTCTTCGGGCGTGGTGGGTGGCGTCGATATCGACGGCCTTCTGTTCCGCCTGGAGACCTGGGCGGCGGGTTCGGGTTATGTCGGCAACGTCGCAGCCAGCGACGAGGTGTGGGTGATGCAGATTTTCAACGCGCTCAAGCAGAACTGGCCAACGCCGCCGTTTGATTACATCGACATCTACTGAGTGCGTTCATATCTGGTGACGATTGATTCGCCAGCGCCCGGTGTCGACTCAGGCAGACTGGCCCACAGCCAATTGTGACAATTCTGAAACCAATCGGCCAAACCACGGTCGCACGATCTCTGTCCATTTTTTCTCAAAGGAGGCTTCATGCCTTGGAAGCTCGCATCATTCGGTACTTTGTTGGCTGCGCTCGCCTTGTCGGGTTGCAGCACCCCGGGTACCTCTGAGCCAGCCAAAGACACTGCCGTGACCGATGCTGGTCATAGCCGCTGTGAGGCGAAGGCTGCCGAGTTCGCAATCGGCCAGAAAGCTTCGCCACAATTGCTGGAACAGGCCCGTAGCCGCGCCGGAGCGCAGAACGCACGCATTCTCAAGCCAGATGACATGGTCACGCTGGAATACCGCTCCGATCGCCTGAACCTCAATACCGATGACAACCTTGTGATCAATCGGGTCAATTGCGGCTGATTGCTCCAGCGCTTTTCTCCAGGCCATAAAAAACCCCGTCACATGGACGGGGTTTTTTTAGTTCGGCGCAGAATTACTCTGGGCGAACCTGTGCAGCTTGCATACCCTTTTGGCCTTTCTCAGCCACGAAGGAAACGGTTTGGCCTTCTTTCAGGCTTTTGAAACCGTCGCTTTCGATAGCTTTGAAGTGTACGAACAGGTCGTCACCGCCACCTTGAGGAGTGATGAAGCCGAAGCCTTTTTCATCGTTGAACCATTTAACGGTGCCGGTTTGGCGATTAGACATGGTGTATCTCCAAGAAACATATATTTTCAGTAGTGCTGTGCTGCTCAGGCCAACTGGGCACACCGAGCTATCATAGTCGAAATGTTCGGCTTGGGAGCCCCCCCAAGGCATTGTTTGCTAATCAATCGCGTTGTGTTTCATGCCTTGGTTGGCTGAAAGCCCCGATCTACGGGGCTTTCAGGCGAAATATCAGCTGTTAAAAAAAGCCGTAAAAGCTGCGTAATTTGTGAGAAATGGCAGTTTTCATGGCGATTTCTGGTCCTTCAGCCGGTCTGGCAGGGTGTAACAATTACTTTTTCTTCACGACTTTGCAGGACGAAATAGCCGTCACAGCTTTGGTCTTGAGCGCAGGATCTGCGTTCTGGTTGGTCATGAGTTCCTTGATTTCGGCACTGCTCAATTCGGCATTGATTTTGTCCGCGCCACATTCACAGTGGTCTTTGGCGGTTTTGGCATCAACACTTTGCTGGGCGGCTGCGCTGCAATCCTTGATGAAGCTGTCCCGCGCACCGGCAGGCCAGTTCGACGGGGCTGCGGCGTGCGCACCCAGGGACATGAGGGTCAGGGATGCAGCAAGGGCGAAAGTCGAGGTAAAACGCATAATCAAATGCTCCTGGAGTCGTGGACGAACGGCGATTCTCGGTGTGTTTGAGGGTTGCCGTACAGTTCAAGTTCACTTTTGCCCTTAAAAGCCGGGAATTTTCGTTTCGTGAAGCGGCTTCGGCGCCATGACCGTTCATCTGTGCTAGCATCTTTCGCTTGGCTATTTTCCGGCGCGCCCTATGCCGCCTTGCCAAGGTCTTTTTTGTTTAACTCCAGTCACTCTGGTTCGATTATCGGTTGGCCGAAAGGCTCCTGCCGCTGTAAGGCAGGCGTTCATCACTGAACGGCCTGGTATTGGATCTTGTACTGGCTCATCCCAACCCACGTGACCTTTGGTAGGGGTCACCACTAGGAGAGGAGGCGCCATGCCAACTATTACTCTTCCCGACGGCAGTCAACGTTCATTCGATCATTCGGTTTCCGTAGCCGAGGTCGCCGCATCCATTGGTGCCGGCCTGGCCAAGGCCACCGTGGCCGGCAAGGTCGACGGCAAGCTGGTTGACGCCAGCGACCTGATCACCGGCGATGCCAGCCTGCAAATCATCACGCCCAAGGATCAAGAGGGGCTGGAGATCATTCGCCACTCTTGCGCGCACCTGATTGGCCATGCGGTCAAGCAGCTGTACCCAACCGCGAAGATGGTCATCGGCCCGGTCATCGACGAAGGCTTCTATTACGACATCGCCTACGAGCGTCCTTTCACCCCGGACGACCTGGCGGCTATCGAACAGCGCATGCACGCGCTGATCGAAAAAGATTACGACGTCATCAAGAAAGTCACTCCGCGTGCCGAAGTGATCGACGTGTTCACCGCCCGCGGCGAAGACTACAAGCTGCGCCTGGTGGAAGACATGCCGGACGAGCAGGCCATGGGCCTGTATTACCACGAAGAATATGTCGACATGTGCCGTGGCCCGCACGTGCCGAACACACGCTTCCTCAAGTCGTTCAAGCTGACCAAGTTGTCCGGTGCCTACTGGCGCGGTGACGCGAAGAACGAACAGCTGCAGCGGATCTACGGCACTGCCTGGGCTGACAAGAAGCAGCTGGCGGCCTACATCCAGCGCATCGAAGAAGCCGAAAAACGCGACCATCGCAAGATCGGCAAGCGCCTGAACCTGTTCCACCTCCAGGAAGAAGCGCCGGGCATGGTGTTCTGGCACCCGAACGGCTGGACCCTGTACCAGGTGCTCGAGCAGTACATGCGCAAGGTTCAGCGCGACAACGGCTACCTGGAGATCAAGACGCCGCAAGTCGTTGACCGCAGCCTGTGGGAGAAATCCGGGCACTGGGCCAACTACGCCGACAACATGTTTACCACCCAGTCGGAAAACCGCGACTACGCCATCAAGCCGATGAACTGCCCGTGCCACGTGCAGGTGTTCAACCAGGGCCTGAAGAGCTACCGCGAGTTGCCGATGCGCCTGGCCGAGTTCGGTGCCTGCCACCGTAACGAGCCATCGGGTGCGCTGCACGGCATCATGCGCGTGCGCGGCTTCACTCAGGATGACGCCCACATCTTCTGCACCGAAGAGCAGATGCAGGCCGAATCCGCTGCGTTCATCAAGCTGACCATGGACGTGTACCGCGATTTCGGTTTCACCGAAGTCGAAATGAAGCTGTCCACTCGTCCGGAAAAACGCGTCGGTTCCGACGAACTGTGGGATCGCGCCGAAGCTGCACTGGCCGCAGCGCTGGACAGTGCGGGGCTTGCATACGACTTGCAGCCGGGCGAGGGCGCGTTCTACGGTCCGAAGATCGAGTTCTCGCTGAAAGATTGCCTTGGTCGCGTCTGGCAGTGTGGTACCCTGCAGCTCGATTTTAACCTGCCGATCCGTCTGGGAGCCGAATACGTCTCCGAAGACAACAGCCGTAAACACCCGGTTATGCTGCACCGGGCGATCCTCGGCTCGTTCGAACGGTTCGTCGGGATCCTGATCGAGCACTACGAGGGTGCATTCCCTGCGTGGCTGGCTCCGACCCAGGCAGTGATCATGAATATCACTGATAAACAGGCAGATTTTGCCGCTGAAGTTGAAAAAACTCTCAATGAAAGCGGATTTCGTGCCAAGTCCGACTTGAGAAATGAAAAGATCGGCTTTAAAATCCGCGAGCATACTTTGCTCAAGGTTCCCTATCTTTTGGTTATCGGAGATCGGGAAGTCGAGATGCAGACTGTCGCTGTGCGTACTCGTGAAGGTGCTGACCTGGGCTCGATGCCCGTCGCCCAGTTCGCTGAGTTCCTCGCGCAAGCGGTTTCCCGGCGTGGTCGCCCAGATTCGGAGTAATTATTATTAAGCGTGAAATGAGACAAGATAAACGAGCTGCACCGAAAGCCCCGATCAACGAGAATATCTCGGCACGCGAGGTTCGGTTAATTGGCGCTGACGGCGAGCAGATTGGCATCGTCTCGATTGATGAAGCGCTTCGTATTGCTGAAGAGTCCAAATTGGACCTGGTGGAAATCTCCGCCGACGCAATCCCACCCGTTTGCCGGGTGATGGACTACGGCAAGTCGATCTTCGAGAAGAAGAAGCAGATTGCCGCGGCGAAGAAGAACCAGAAGCAGATTCAAGTAAAAGAAATCAAGTTTCGTCCAGGGACGGAGGAAGGGGATTACCAGGTAAAACTGCGCAACCTGGTACGTTTCCTGAGTGATGGGGACAGGGCCAAGGTATCCTTGCGATTCCGCGGCCGTGAGATGGCCCACCAGGAGCTGGGGATGGAACTCCTCAAGCGGGTTGAAGCTGACCTGCTCGAGTACGGTTCGGTCGAACAGCATCCTAAGATGGAAGGACGCCAGCTTATTATGGTCATCGCCCCGAAAAAGAAGAAGTAATCAATAGGGCACGGCAGGCCTTCTGATTATGTTTATCAACTGAATGCGGAGTACCGAACATGCCAAAGATGAAAACTAAAAGTGGTGCTGCTAAGCGGTTTCTGAAAACTGCTAACGGTATCAAGCACAAGCACGCTTTCAAGAGCCACATCCTGACTAAAATGTCGACCAAGCGTAAGCGTCAACTGCGCGGTAGCAGCTTGCTGCATCCGTCTGACGTGGCAAAAGTCGAGCGCATGCTGCGCCTTCGTTAATTTTAGTCAAGAATAGAGGAAGTAACTCATGGCTCGTGTAAAGCGTGGCGTCATGGCGCGTAAGCGCCACAAGAAAATTCTGAAACTTGCTAAAGGCTACTACGGCGCGCGTTCACGCGTATTCCGTGTTGCCAAGCAAGCGGTTATCAAGGCTGGCCAATACGCCTACCGTGACCGTCGTCAGAAAAAACGTCAGTTCCGCGCTCTGTGGATCGCTCGTATCAACGCTGGTGCACGTGTTAACGGTCTGTCCTACAGCCGTTTCATCGCTGGCCTGAAAAAAGCGTCCATCGAGATCGACCGTAAGGTTCTGGCTGATCTGGCAGTGAACGAAAAAGCGGCGTTTGCTGCGATTGTCGAGAAAGCTAAAGCCACCTTGGCTTAAGTACCCCCGACAGTCACCCTGGGTCGCTTCCGCGGCCCACGGTGTTAAACGTCTTAAATAGGGGAAGAGCCTTCAAGCTCTTCCCCTATTTTGTATCTGGAGTCTGTACATGGAAAACCTGGATGCGCTGGTCTCTCAAGCACTAGAGGCTGTGCAAAGCGCAGAAGATATCAATGCCCTGGAGCAAATCCGGGTTCACTACCTTGGCAAAAAGGGTGAATTGACTCAGGTGATGAAGACCCTGGGGAATTTGCCGGCTGAAGAGCGTCCGCAAGTCGGTGCGCTGATCAACGTGGCCAAGGAGCGTGTTACAGAGGTTCTCAATGCGCGCAAGGCGTCGCTCGAGGAGGCTGATCTTGCGGCCAAGCTCGCCGCCGAATCCATTGACGTGACCCTGCCTGGCCGTGGCCAGACCTCGGGCGGCCTGCATCCGATTACCCGGACTCTGGAACGTATCGAGCAGTTCTTCACCCACATCGGCTACGGCATTGCCGAAGGCCCTGAGGTCGAAGACGACTATCACAACTTCGAGGCGCTCAACATCCCAGGCCACCACCCGGCCCGGTCGATGCATGACACCTTCTATTTCAACGCGAACATGCTGCTGCGCACCCATACCTCGCCGGTACAGGTCCGCACCATGGAATCGCAGAAGCCGCCGATCCGCATCGTCTGCCCCGGCCGTGTGTATCGCAGCGACTCCGATATCACCCACTCGCCGATGTTCCACCAGGTCGAAGGCCTGCTGGTTGATCGCGACATCAACTTCGCCGACCTCAAAGGCACCATCGAAGAGTTCCTGCGGGTGTTCTTCGAGAAGGAGCTGGCGGTACGTTTCCGTCCTTCATTCTTCCCGTTCACCGAGCCATCCGCTGAAGTCGATATGGAATGCGTGATGTGCAGCGGTAAAGGCTGCCGCGTCTGCAAACAGACCGGCTGGCTGGAAGTGATGGGTTGCGGCATGGTTCACCCCAACGTGCTGCGCATGTCCGGGATCGACCCGGAAGAATTCTCGGGCTTTGCCTTCGGCATGGGCGTTGAACGTCTGGCCATGCTGCGTTACGGCGTGAACGACTTGCGTCTGTTCTTCGACAACGACTTGCGGTTCCTCGCGCAATTTCGCTAGTCGTAACGGATCTTTAGGAGAGCAGGATGAAATTCAGTGAACAATGGCTGCGTGGCTGGGTAAGCCCGCAGGTAAGTCGCGACGAGCTGGTTGCTCGTCTGTCGATGGCCGGCCTTGAGGTCGATAGCGTTACGCCGGCCGCCGGTGTTTTCAGTGGCGTGGTAGTGGGCGAGGTGCTGAGCACCGAGCAACACCCGGACGCTGACAAGTTGCGTGTGTGCCAGGTCAGCAACGGCGCGGAAACCTTCCAGGTCGTGTGCGGAGCGCCAAACGTGCGCCCGGGCCTGAAAATCCCGTTCGCCATGATCGGTGCCGAGCTGCCAGGCGACTTCAAGATCAAGAAGGCCAAGCTGCGTGGCGTTGAGTCCAACGGCATGCTGTGCTCCCAGGCGGAGCTGCAGGTCGGTGAAGGCAACGATGGCCTGATGGAACTGCCGGCCGACGCGCCAGTGGGCCAGGACATCCGTGTCTATCTGGAACTGGAAGATGCCAGCATCGAGGTCGACCTGACTCCGAACCGCGGCGACTGCCTGTCGCTGGCGGGCCTGGCGCGTGAAGTCGGCGCACTGTACGCCGCGAACGTGACCCGCCCGGTGGTTGCAGCGGTACCTGCCGTGCACGACGAAGTGCGTTCGATCGAAGTGCTCGCCCCCAATGCCTGCCCACGTTACCTGGGTCGCGTGATCCGTAACGTCGACCTGTCCAAGCCAACCCCGCTGTGGATGGTTGAGCGCCTGCGCCGTTCCGAAGTGCGCAGCATCGACGCTGCCGTCGACATCACCAACTACGTGATGCTGGAACTGGGCCAACCGCTGCACGCCTTCGATCTCGCCGAAATCAACGGCGGCATCCGCGTGCGCATGGCCGAGGAAGGCGAGAAGCTGGTACTGCTCGACGGCCAGGAAGTCAGCCTGCGTGCCGACACCCTGGTGATCGCTGACCATTCCCGCGCCCTGGCGATTGCCGGCGTGATGGGGGGGGAGCACAGTGGCGTGTCCGCAACCACTCGCGACATCTTTCTCGAAAGCGCTTTCTTCGATCAGATCGCCATCGCTGGCAAGGCCCGTTCCTACGGCCTGCACACCGACGCCTCGCACCGCTACGAGCGTGGCGTGGACTGGCAGCTAGCCCGTGAAGCCATGGAGCGCGCCACTGGCCTGCTGCTGGAAATCACTGGCGGCGAAGCCGGCCCGATCATCGAAACCGTCAGCGAACAGCACCTGCCGTCGGTTGCACCGATCATCCTGCGCGCCAAGGCCGTTGAGCAAATGCTCGGCCTGGTGATCGAGCCGGTTGAAATCGAGCGCCTGCTGTCGGCACTCGGCCTCGGCATCTCGGCCGGTGAAGCAGGGCAGTGGCACGTAGAAGTGCCAAGCCATCGCTTCGATATCAGCCTGGAAGTCGACCTGATCGAAGAACTGGCCCGCCTGTACGGCTACAACCGCCTGCCGGTTCGTTACCCGCAAGCGCGCCTGGCGCCGCAGCCGAAAGCCGAAGCCCGTGCACACCTGCCGGAACTGCGTCGCCTGCTGGTTGCCCGTGGTTATCAGGAAGCGGTGACCTACAGCTTCATCGATCCAAAGCAATTCGAACTGTTCAACCCGGGTGTCGAGCCGCTGTTGCTGGCTAACCCGATCTCCAACGACATGGCCGCCATGCGCTCGTCGCTGTGGCCGGGTCTGGTTAAGGCGCTTTCCCACAACCTGAACCGTCAGCAAGACCGCGTGCGCATGTTCGAAAGCGGCTTGCGTTTTGTCGGTCAGTTGGATGGCCTGAAACAAGAGCCGATGCTGGCTGGCGTGGTTTGCGGCAGCCGTCTGCCGGAAGGCTGGGCACAAGGTCGCGACACCGTCGACTTCTTCGACGTCAAGGCCGATGTGGAAGCGGTGCTGGGCTTTGCCGGTGCGCTGGATGCCTTCACTTTCACCCCTGGCAAACACCCGGCGTTGCACCCGGGCCAGACCGCCCGTATCGAACGTGAAGGTCGCCTGGTGGGCTTCGTTGGCGCGATTCACCCGGAACTGTCGAAAACCTTGGGGCTGGACCGTCCAGTCTTCGTTTTTGAGCTAGTCTTGGCTGAAGTGGCCTCGGGCAAAATGCCTAAATTCAGCGAGTTGTCGCGTTTCCCTGAAGTACGACGTGATCTGGCGCTGATTGCCGATCAAGGTGTTGCGGCCAGTGCTGTTCTGGACGTAATCCGTGAAAATGCAGGGGAATGGCTGACAGACCTCAGGCTATTTGACGTCTATCAGGGTAAAGGCATTGATCCGCATAGAAAAAGCCTTGCAGTTGGCTTGACCTGGCAGCATCCATCGCGCACTCTTAATGACGATGAGGTGAATACGACGACGCAAAATATCCTCACCTCGCTCGAACAAAGGTTGAACGCCACGTTAAGGAAGTGACGTATGGGGGCTTTGACGAAAGCTGAGATGGCGGAACGTCTGTATGAAGAGCTGGGCCTGAACAAGCGCGAGGCCAAGGAATTGGTCGAGCTGTTCTTTGAAGAAATCAGGCACGCACTTGAAGACAACGAGCAGGTCAAATTGTCCGGTTTCGGCAATTTTGACCTGCGGGACAAACGCCAGCGGCCTGGCCGCAATCCAAAAACGGGAGAAGAAATCCCGATCACGGCTCGCCGTGTGGTCACCTTTCGTCCAGGGCAGAAGTTGAAGGCCCGAGTTGAGGCTTATGCTGGAACCAAGTCATAACGACGAACTGCCCGTCATCCCAGGCAAACGCTACTTCACCATTGGTGAAGTCAGCGAGCTCTGTGCGGTAAAGCCGCACGTGCTGCGCTATTGGGAGCAGGAGTTTCCTCAACTCAACCCCGTCAAACGCACCGGGAACCGTCGGTATTATCAGCGCCAGGATGTGCTAATGATCCGACAGATCCGTGCGTTGCTGTACGACCAGGGGTTCACCATCAGCGGCGCGCGCCAGCGTATGTCCGGTGATGAAGCCAAAGACGACACCACCCAATACAAGCAAATGATCCGCCAGATGATCTCCGAACTCGAAGATGTGCTGGTGGTTTTGAAGAAGTAATTCCGGCTTTTAAAATACTTCCACATTTCAAAAGCTTGCGGTATATTCCTGATCGCTTCGTTGCGAAGCGAACCCAGTAACACGCCTAGTCGGGGCGTAGCGCAGTCCGGTAGCGCACTAGCATGGGGTGCTAGGGGTCGAGTGTTCGAATCACTCCGTCCCGACCATATAATTCAAAGGGTTGCGAGATTTTATCTCGCGACCCTTTTTTATTTTTTGCCGTTTTTTCCCCCACAAAACCTCCGGCTCTGGGTGGAATCCTCACGGCTTCCGCGTGGGCGGGCGCAGGCTTTGGCGCTCACGCGTGGTCTCTTTACCAATGCTGTTTGGTCTTTCTCTTCAGGTCCTAACGTTTTTGAGTGTTTAAGGTTATTTTTTTTCTGATTGAGAACTATATACAGGTCAACCATCAGCTTGTTTATCTCAGGTCGCTCGGGTCATCCTGTATACCCGGCAGTTAGGCTTGGGCGGCTCTGGGATCGTATAGCCGTCGGGGGACTAGACTGCGTAGGTCATAGTCCGTCATGAACAATCTAGCTTCAAAGGCATGGCAGCGGCCTACAAGTTGAGGCTGCTTGGCGAATAGTTCGGACCCTTCTAGTACTGCGCGGATGATCCAACCTAGTTGGGCCTCGAGCCGAGTAAAAATCCTTGCTTTGACTAGCAGCCGCCTATTAGCCCGTCCGTTAGTCCGCAAACTACTCGTTCCTGCTTGCTATGGAGCAGTGGTGCAGTCATCATTTCGCCACCTTGATGGCTATTTGATACAACTGCACGTTACGGACGACGATTCCTCCTGAACTCACCCTCCAGAACGATAAAAACGGCAATTTATGCTGCGTAGCACGCTTGCGCATATGAATGTCATAAGTCGTTGATCAACAAAGCGCATGGATGTCTTCAATGCATTTTTTCAAAAGATTTTTTGCTTTTATTGCTTCGCTTTTTTCGAGCCAGGAAACAGAGCATAGCGAACCGCTCATCCCGAAAATCGATCCTGAGAAGCTCAAGAAAAAGCTCGATCTTCAAAAAATCGCTAGAGAACACGGCGCGAAGGGCATCCCGAGGAGCGGCGACACACAATTGACTGCTGCCGAGCACGCTGTTCGAGCGGAGCTTGGCCGGATGCGAGAGCAAACGGTGAAATACGGCGAGCAGCGTATCAAGCAGATTCAGAATCGCCTGGACTCGATCGACATTACGCTGGATATGAACCGCGCCATCGAGTTAGGAAATGAGTTTGTTCGTACGTCCGACCATTACCTCACGCGGGAAGATGGTCGCATGAAGGATTTTGCCAGCGGCGCGAAAACCAAGTTTCAGCTCTTGAGCGATTTTCGCAGGGATAATCGACTGCCGAGCGTCCCTGCTAAAAGCTTAAGCAGTGCCAGCAAGTTTCTGCAGATCATGATCGTGTTTGCCTGTTGCGTCGTGGAGGGTGGGCTCAACGCGACCTTCTTCGGTTCAGGCCTAGAAGGGGGACTACTCAGCGGATTCACGATGGCTTTTATGTTGTCGTCTTTCAACGTGGTCATCTGCTTTTTCGCAGGGCTTGGTTTCAGAAACAAGAACCACGTCAGAGGGGCACGCCGGCTCTGGGGCTGGATCTCTTTCGCTTCGGCAGTAGTCATCATGATCGGATTGGGAGTGTTGATCTCCTATTTCCGTTATGTGCTGACCGTGGATGAAGACGCAAGTCATAACGCCTTCCCCCTGGTCTGGCAAAGCCTTCGTGCGGGCATATTCCCCATTCAGGATTTCGAATCATTGATTCTGTTCTTCGGGACGATAGTGTTTGGCTGTGTCGGCGTTTGGAAGGGCTACAACTTCACGGATCGCTATCCGGGGTACGCAGGGGTATGGAGTCAATATGCTGAGGCTCACCGCCGCTATATCGAACTGATCGAAGGCTTGCGAGATAGGCTGGAAGTCGAGAAGGCCGAAGTGCTGTTGAAAATCGATAGCGGCGTGCAGGCAGCTGAAAAGGCGATCAAAGCTTTCAAGTTCAATATGAACCAGAAGTCGATAGTGAAAAAACAGGTATCCGAAACGCTGGTCATGGCGGATGAAACGCTGCAGAGCCTAACCCGCTACTACCAGAACGAAAATATGATGGCGCGCCCTACGGATGCTCAACCACCTGATTATTTCGACCATCCAGTGACATTTGGCCCCCTGGACATGCCGGATTTCAGTGTTCAAAAGGATGAGTTGCGACTGGATGCACAGGAGCAGCTTCTGCGTGAATTGGTCGCTGAAGTTGAGCCGATCCGGGCAAGAGTCCAATCCTCGTTCAATCAGCAATACAACCAGCTTCAGCCGCTCCAGGACTTGGTATAAGGGGATTTGTGATGTCGGTTTATGCCAAGCGTGAAAGTAACACCGGGAAATGGGTTTGGGGCGGTGTGATTGGCGTTGCAGTCGCCTTGGTGCTCGGCGGGATTGGCTATTACAAAATGAACCACGAAACCCTGGACAAGGAGACCCTTTGCCCCAGTAACGGCCCTAAAGGCCAATATGTCGTGTTAATTGATAACACCTCGCCGTTCCCTTTCACCCAGAAGGCTGCTTTGTCCCAGCGGCTCAAGACGATGGTGGTGAACGAGGTGCCTGAAGGGCACCTGCTTTCTGTGTTTTTGCTCGGGGAAAAATTTGAGCAAAACGAAAAGCCTATCTTCGAACGCTGCAACCCTGGTCAGTGGGGCGATCGCAGTCAACTCACGGCGACCAAGAAGTTTGTTGATAGGGATTTCAATGAAAAGTTCGCCAAGCCGCTCGATGCCGTTGTGCGCCATATCCCACTCGACGAACACAGCAAGCTGTCACCCATTTTTCAGATGCTCCAACTGGTAGGCATCAACGGGTTCGATCATGCCAACGTAAAAGGTGACCGCAAGCTTGTCATTTACTCGGACATGTTGGCCAACATGCCTGATTTCTCAATGTACAAAAATAAACGACACAATTATGCAGAGTTTGCCAAGTCTCCTTATGGTCGCAACGCCCAAGCGCCAGGCTTAAACGGAGCCACCGTGACCATCAATTTGCTGGCAAACGAGCAGAAAACGCCACAAACCAACGAGCTTGGCAATTTCTGGGCTCAATATTTCGAGGCCAACGGGGCTTCGGTTGAGGGAATTACTGCAATGGAGGGGCTGTAATTGGACTTCAACAAGCACGTGCGCCGGGTGCAAACCTACTTCATTGCGGCGGTAATACTCAAGGCTACTTTGGCCGTAACCAGCCTCCTACTTAACGAGCCTTTCTGGCTCGGCTTTGTGCTTCCATTGCTCGTGATGTGTTGTTATTGGTTTGTAGGTTACCGCGTACGGGAGAAGTGGAACGTCCAGCTCACCCTCGCAAAATTTGCGGACTCGGTTTACTACCTCGGGTTCTTATTCACTGTCGGCAGCATCATCATCTGTCTGCTCGACATTAACTCCATTGGTGAGAATCTCAATGGAATGGCCGTTCGGTTTGGCGCCGCGATGGTGAGCACAGCCATAGGCATGCTAGCCAGGGTGCTACATACAGGCTTCAAAGTTGATACAAACGACGCGGTCAGGAGCGTTGAGGAGCGTGCTGTTCAGTCGGCTGAAAACCTGACCATGGCTTTTGACGCCGCCAGCCAGCAGCTTGAAGTGTTCCGGGATCAAGTTATGGCTGCTTCCAAGGAAGCAGTGCAGAGCGTTCATGAGCAAATCACCACGATCTCTCAGCACAGCACCAATGCTATGGATGCGTTTTTCGCCAGTGCTACTCGTCAAAGCAACGAAGCTTTTGAGCTCATCCTTAAGCAAGCCAACGATGCCAGTACGGATCTACTGACCACCATCAACGGCCTTACTGAGAAGAGCTCGCAGACGCTCGACCGCATGGAATCTCATGCGCTCGAGTTCGGTAAAAAAGCCCAAGAGCGGCTCGATCAGACTCTGTTCCCGGATAACCTGTTCGCTCAAAAACTTAACCCCGCTATTGATACGCTATCCGGAACTACCGACACCCTAAACGAAGGGGTCTCGACGTTGGCTCTGGACGTCAAGGCTGCTGCTCGGATGGTAGGTACTGCGATTCGCAGTTTGAACACCAAAACTGAAACGATAGGGCAGGCCGTCGCTGCGGTAGGTTCGATCGTAGAAGGCCAAGAACGATTGGCGGAATCGATGAAGTCACAGGGCAGCGACGTCATGGATCGAGTGGAACGTATTCAAAAGGACTATCTGGACTCGTTGGAGGATCAACGGGAGGAGTTCATGGACGACATCAAAGCGAATCAACAGGTGTTCGCGAAAATTGTCGAGAGGCTTGAAGAATTGCGCACTGTGGCCAGAGACGACACCACAGTGGAGCGTTTGACCCGAGAAATAACGGGCGCACTAAATGCCGTCAGCGACTGCGCGATTAAAAGTAACGAGGCCCTCGCAGAAAATTTACGCTCGACGCTGATGCCGTTGGTAGAGGCCGTCGTGGTCAGTAATGACATACATAAGACGCTCGCTGCCAGTGTTGAGTCGAGCACTCGCAACATCGAGACAACGCATTCTCAATTACTGGATGAGCTGATGGGCAAGATTGATCTCATCAATAATCCTGACATGCGTTCGCTAGCTATTAGCGAAGAGCCTTCAGGCCCATCGCTCGAATCTATTGCCGATGCGACTTTGGCATTCGACAACGTGACTGCGGCTGATGTGAGAACTGCCTGATGAGTTCTAAAAATGATCAGGTGTTTCAGCTGTCGCTTACCGAAATCTGGATCATTTTGTGTTTCATTCTGCTTTTGCTGATGGGGTATAAGGTTTGGGAGCTCACGCATAAGAATACGGAGATGGCGAACAAAATCTCCGCTTTCCAGGATTTCGATGAGCGTGAACAGGCAATCACGCGTGCGAGTGATCAGCTCAAGGCGCGATTGGTTTCTCTTAAAGTGAAAAATCCTGACGAGATCATTTCGAAGCTCGTAGATGCCTCCAAGGCAAAAGATGAAGCCGGCCGCCTCAAGGTGCTACTCACTCAGAAAGATGAACAGCTTACTGCGCTAGCCGCTATCGATAAGGCTTTGCAGGAGGCTGGTAGCAAAAACAAGGGTGAAGATGCCAAGCGCCTTGTACTCGAAACAATGATGTCCTATGACCAGCTCAAAAAACTCGTGATCGATCCTGATCAGGAAAAGGACGCTCAGCCGACGGACGTCATCAAACGAATAGGTGCCCTCCAGGCAACTGAGCAATTGTTGAAGACCGCGTTAGGGCAAGAAGTCGTTCCGACTTCGGAGCAGATTTCAGACATTGTGAAGAACGCTGAAGCTTATGCCCAAGCCGAGAAGCAGGGTACAAATCCGACGACGTTGCAGAAAACCAACAGTGACTTGAGGGGGCAGGTTCAGTTTCTACAAAACAAGCTGAACAAGGGCAAGGGAGGGGATCTGCCGCCTTGCTGGGCGAACGAAGCTGGCAAAGCAGAGATGTTCCTCACGGTGTACTTGAAGGAGGACTCACTGAGCTTTGAGCCGGCCTGGCCACCGACACGGCAGACCGATGCTGAGGCACTGCCAAATTTCTCCGCTTTGATGGCAAACACCACTCGCACTTATGAGGACTTTCTTCAGGCGGCACGCCCCATCTCTGATTTAGCCAATCAGCGAGAGTGTAAATTCTATGTACGACTGGCGAGTCAAATTCAAGGGGCAGTAATGTCCGATCGGCGCCGCTTGATGATAGAGAATTTGTTCTACAAGGTAGAAGTTAGACGTTAGGTTGCGTCGTCGGCACCGTGATTTTCCGGCACGTATAAACAGGCCCAGGATTAAGTACAGTGGGGCCGGTGGTGTTCACTCATCGCCAGCCCAGCGGGGAGCCATCGCAGTTTTGTGTGTCGTTGCATCGCATCAATGCTGCGCAGTTTCTTCCGCTTATTTTTCCACGGAATGACTCTGTGCAAAAAGAATTGCGGTCGAGATATCGAGCGATATGGAAGCAAACGACTTCATCAGCAAGGATTGCGGCAGTGCCCAATCCCACTTTTCGCGCAGCATGTTTTCCACCTCCGAAAGTATCGAGTCTAGATCAGCTGCATCCAGGCTTCCCACTTCCTTCAGTGCCATTTGGGTTCGACCGATGTCGGCGTCAACCTCAATGGTAAGGCCTGCGTTATCACAAGAAAGACCGACATGATTGAGTAACAAGCGCAGTGCATCGTTGGCATGATCACCTAGCCAGCTCATCAGATAACACTTACCGCCGGACTCAACTATGTAGCGCTTACCAAGGCCCAGCGAAACAAATGTCTTTCGAGCCTCGTCGAGAAGCTCTTGAGCCCCTTGATCAATAAAGGGGCAGGGGATTGTGTCTGCCAAGACGGCTCGCATTTCTTGGCGTACGTTGTCATGCACCATCGCACCCAGACCATCGAACTGAGGAGGGGCACCACCGCGGGCTGCTGAAACGATGATGACTTTGGCCTGGAGATCAACATCACGAACCTGCCACCTCCGGCCTCCGAAAATAATGCGCTGATCCTTGGTCAGTGGACGGCTTACCGGCACAGATCCCAGTGCCCTACCATCGCATACAAGGCGAAATTCTTCGTCGCTGGTGAATGCGCTGTAGAACTCATAGTGGTTGATCAATCGCTCTCCAACCGTCCCAGGAAGAAGCAACCCTGAGCTGTCCTGAACAATGAGCTCGTGCTCGCCGAGCGCCTTGAGCAACTTCACAAAGTCTGGTTTCTCAACTTTTGGAAATGCTCCCTCAGCAATCAAACTTTTCCAGAGATCTGCAGCAGATGCACCGCCGCACTGGGCAATCACTGAAAGACATTGTTGAACGAGGGTGGACGCGTGAATGCCTTGAGCCCTGGGAGGTTCAAACCACCCCTTGGCCAGCAGTCGAACCATGGCAATGGTTTGAACCAAGCCTTGGCGCAGTTGATCCGAGAGGCTCGATCCATCTTTGAGTGGCGATTCCTTGCAGTAAACGCGCAGCGTTGCTTTTTCTCCTGGGCGCCTTCCCGATCGCCCTAGACGTTGTCGCAGACTCGCCACCGATGGTGGGGCACCAATCTGCACGACTGTTTTGATGCTGCCGATGTCTATGCCGAGCTCAAGCGTCGTGGTGCAAATCGCGGATGCTGCATGAGTCCCTGCCTTGAGAGCATGTTCTGCTTGCTCACGTAAGTCCTTCGAAAGGCTACCGTGATGAGGCCAGAATTCGTTAGGCACGCCTTCTTTCTCGCAGCGCCGTCGCAGTTGATCTGCGTACCATTCAACCTGAGACCGGCTGTTTGGGAAAATCAGGTTGTTGCTGCCGCGTAACACCTTGTAAAGATGATCAGCGATCGCGAAGTCTGGGCTTGCCTCGCTCTCTGTCTCGTCTTCATTTTCCGCCTGGTCAGGGAGCTTTACGGGCTTCTTCTTGAGCTCGCTCATGGGTGGCTGAATGTAACCACGAACTTGCACCTGGAGAGTCTGGTTGGAGCTTTTTGATTCAATGACGGTAACGCCATCGGCATTTCCCGGACGCAAAAACTCCGACGCCATCTTCATATCGCCGAGGGTGGCTGAGAGCCCGACTCTAGGGAGACGGTGGCCGGCAACAAGTTCTACCCGATGCATTAGCGACTGAAGTTGCTTGCCTCGTTCGCTACCGATGAACGCATGCAGCTCATCCACGACGATATAACGCAGGTGTTGGAACACCCCGCCAAGACTTGAACCGCGGTTGACGAACAGGGCTTCAAGGGATTCAGGAGTGATCAGAAGCACCCCCTCAGGGGACTTCAAAAAGCGATGTTTTTTGCTTGAGGAGATGTCCCCGTGCCAAGCCACTACGGGAATCTCAAGCTGCTCACAAAGACGGCTTAACCTGTCCCACTGGTCGTTGATCAGGGCCTTGAGCGGGCTGATATACAGCACCGAACCGGGTGGATCATCACGATTCAGCAAATTGGTGAGTATGGGAAGAAAAGCAGCCTCGGTTTTGCCTGCCGCTGTTGCTGCGGCGATGATGACATCCTGATCGGCATCTACCAGAACAGGTACCGCCCATTCCTGGGCGTCGCGCAAGGAAGTCCAGCCTTCCGCCCAAACCCATCGCTGGATTCGGGACTCAAGTTGATCGAAACCCGATGACTCAGAGTGTGAAGGTGGCAAGTTCATCGTCCGCATCGACTTTGGTATCGTCTTCGCCGCCCGAGTCCCTGGCGACCTCGACGGCTCCAAGCAGCATTCGCCAATCGGCGCCCGGGTTTTGCTCCAAGATGGCGAGCAGGTTGATGAACGCTGTGATCGTGGTACGTGGCGTGCGGAAGTAAGCTTCTCCCAGACGCTGATTACAATGCGCCATGAACAAGGGAAGCGCTTCGTCAGGTAGTAAGTATTTTTCGACATCCCCGCCAGCGTATACGTGACGAAGCTTCTGAAGCAGCACGTAGAAGTCTTCCGGGGTCAGGCTGGTCAGGCGAATGACCGGCCCCGACAGATCCACCAATCCTGATTTTGCAAACGAGTTCTCGGCCAATCGAGATTGCAGGGCAGGGTAGCTGAATAGCCCCCGACGAGTGTCCATCAAAAACTCAGGAGTGCCACCTAAAACGAAACCAAGCCCTTCGGACGATCCCTGCAGAGAGTCGTTGAGAATACGGAGGATCTGTTCGTAATTGGCATTACGAGCTTGGGTATTGGCCAGTTTGTAGAGGTTGACCAGTTCGTCGAGGCAGATCATCAGACCGCCAAAACCTGCAAGTCTGACGAATCTCGACAGGAGCTTGAGCTGATCGTAGACGGAGGCATCATCAATGATGGTTCGTACACCCAAGGCTGCTCGGGCATCAGTCTTAGTGGTGAACTCTCCACGCAACCAACGGATGGCGTCGGCCTTGAGCTGCTCGTTGCCTTCTTCGAAACCTCGGCAATAGGCGGCAATCACCTCCGCAAAATCATACCCGTTGACCATCTCGGTCAGCTCGGCCAAGTGAGCACGAATAACAGTCTCGCTGTCCGTACCCGCCGCCTTGGCTTCGGTTTTGGCCTGAGAGATGAATTTCTCAACAATGCCTTGCATAGCCCCTCCGTCGGGCTTCGTACGAGTCGACATGTTTTTAGCCAACTCGGAGTAAAGCGAACGTGCTTGTCCACCCGTGGCATGTAATCTGCGATCTGGGTTCAAGTCGGCATGCATGGTGACAAGCTTGCGCTCCATGGCAATGGCTCGTACCAGGTTCAGAAAGAACGTTTTACCCGCACCGTACTCGCCAATGACGACTCGAAATGCCGATCCACTTTCAACCAGGCGATTGACGTCCTTAATCAGTGCATCTAGTTCGCCTACCCGGCCAACCTGAATGAGGTGTTGGCCCACGCGAGGAACGACGCCTGCACGTAGCGACTGGATGACCGCATCGCGATCCTTGGCTCTGATAGTGCTCATAGGGCTAACTCTTCCAGAATGTTTGTATTGATCTCGACAGGGTCATCACCCTCAGTGACGGGCATATCGAAACGTTCAAAAGCCATGTCGTTAATTTGTTCCAGGGCACCATCGAGCATCAGCTCCATGTCGCTGGCGGCAGCTTCAAGTTCGGAGCGGCTCCACTCAGGGCGTGAGATCAGCAACCGAAGGAATGCAGAGTGTTCCAAATCGAGACCATCAATGTCTGCACTCGATTCTTGTACTGATTCTGCCACATCGATCAACTGTTCCGGTTCGTCAACCTGGTCATCAGTGAAGACTTTGGCAAGGAGGGCGGAGACCTCTGCGGTTTCTCGTTGCAGTTCTGCAATGCGCTCGTGATCAAGCACGAACCCTTGATTTACAGTGAAGTTGATCGGGGTACCAGGCTCGGAACGAGGAATGCCGGCTTTTGGTTTTACGAAGGCAATACTTGCTCCAGATGCAGCACCGTGGAGATCGCTGTACAGCAACTGACTGTCCAGCTGCAGGGCCTTGTAAACGCGCTCGAGAAGTTTCACTTCCAATGGGCTGACGATGCCATCTGCTTGCGCCAGATGGGCCAGGAAGCTGGCAATCGTGCGTTTGGCTTCGACCGTTAGTGGGTCGAGTTTTTTCTTTAGGCTGGCCAGCGTTGGTGGTTGCTGGATCTGGATTCGCAGGTGTGCTTTAAGGCGTTTGCGATGGGCCACACTCAGGTGATTCCAGGAGTCGATGTGTTGAGCAAGAAGCGTAACTTCCTCAGTGGAGGTATCACCATCGGCAGAAGCCACAGCACTAGCAAGGTCGAGCGTCACCGAAGCAGCATTGTAGGCTGCAGAAGCTCGCAGTGCCCCGTCTTCTGGTTGAGTCACGAACAGCGCGATTTGATCTTCTGCTTTCGGTGTCTTACTGCCAGCCAGTACGTCGGGTTCAATACCGATATGAAGCGATTCCAGCGCGCGGGCAAGTGCAAGTACTTTGTCGCGGGACAGGGCGCCGGCGCTCTTGAACCGGCCTGCGAGTTCGCCAAAGCTCATGACAATCAGGTCGTCGCCAATTCTGAATTGAAGCTCGTCCAATTCTGTACGGGCTGCCGTCGGCCAGAGAGCGACGGGAAGTTGCAAAAGACCTTCGAGAGCTTCTGCGCTATCAGGGTTGCGGCCCAAATATCGGCTGTAGGGTTCAAGCTCTGTAGTGCATAGCTCAACCAGCAACTGCAGGCTTTTTCGTGTACCTGACGTGGCCAGGACATCAGGAAGGTCACCCAAGCTAAGCGTGGGGGCCATTAAGACCGCGGAGGCCGGCCGATAGCTGGTTTTAAGTTTGGTCTTGTTCTGCGCCAGGACAAGACCCTTAGGGTGGGCGCTTGTGTACTGAAGCTTGAACAGTCTCGAAAAGACATCCTTGCAGCGAGTCACGGGCGTGCGTTTGCTGATGTTGGGGTCAGCTAGCGCCCAGGCTAATGCCCAATCGGCATCAAGGGGGCGCTTGTTGGAAGCGAGTTGCCCCAGACCTACGCGCAGTGGCAGTGGCATCTCGTAGCTATACGCGACAACGTTGGGAGGTGGTCCAAGGTAAAGGTCTGGATCGATCTTGGTGTTGCTCAGGTAATCCAGAAAACCTTCCGCATATCCCCTGAACGACCTATTTTCCCCGTAGATACTCAATAGGCGCTGGACTTCTTCTACGATCAAAGGAAGCTCAGCCTTGACGCGCGGGTCACTCACTGCGTCAACGAGTGCTCGACGCTCCAGACCATAAAAATACAAAAAGACGTAGCCGGTGTCTGCCAGTGGGTAACGACGGCCGCCCTCCAGCCATTGAAGGTATCCACGGCGAGCCTCTGACGTGATGGAGTGAAAACTGGGCCAATAGGACATCAGCCGTTCTTCTAGATCGACGTGTGTCTTTGCGATACGGAGCTTGGGGTTTATCAGTGAGGGTTCTTCGGCATCGTGCCGGCCACCTAGCACGCTGCCCATATAGAACATGCCACCGGGAATTGAAAAACCGGAAACGGTGACAGATTCACCTACTGGCACCCAGCGAACATCAGGTTTTTGCGTGCTCGCATTTGGAATGTTGAAGGACTTTGAAGATGCTGAGCCGAGTTGGACAGTGTAAAAATCAGAGGTTTCCTCTGTGCCCATATTGCTCCCTGAAACCTCACGGATAGAGAAAGTGATGCCTGGCCGTTGATGCTCTCGCAGATGTTCCGTCTCCGAAACGGTCACTGACAATTGCTCGGCCTGTCGCCTTGAGCGACGAACCAGCAGCCAAAAAACCGCGGCAATGCAAGCAATAACACCAATGGCGATCCAAGCATTTTTCGGGATCGATGCGACTGCGCCGAAGGCCAGAGCGAAAATGATCAGGATGCCGTTACTTGTAGATTTTTTTGCCTTCTTCCTTGCCATGAGTCGTTTCAACCTTGAAAGATGGGTGCTGGCGCAATGGCAGTATCCGATAATTGCCCCACGAGAACCATGGGCTGAGGAACGCTATTGATCGGAAAATTTTGCTCGCGCACGAATAGCTACAATCATCAGAAGTAGCTTTTTCAGCATGACGCGCGCAGATCATCCCCCTCCGTTGCTGATAGCTGCGATTAATTGTGGGCAGCTATCAGCCAGAAGCAGTCATTCAATCTCGGGTTGCTAGCGGCTTGACAGCGAAATTTCGCAGTGGACGAGTACATACCTGACTCCATTTTCCCTAACACCACTATTAACCTCTCAAGTACTCTAACTTTCCGTGAGCATCAGGTAGGGATCTGCTGATGCCTTTGCCGGAGGCCTCGGTCTGGTTTTCTCAAGAACGTGAACGATTTCACATGAACTCAAGGTATCACCGACGACATGGTGGCCATCGCACGTGCTGAGCAATACGCGGCTATCGTCCCGGGTGTCATTGCTTATAGCGCCTCCTTTGATCGGCGCCTGCCAGCCCTCGCCCCTGAGCTCACCACCGCCTGCGCAATGCTGCGGTATATGGAGTGGTGAATGGGTAAAAGGGCTGGCAATGGTGCTGGATCAAGCTATCGAGGCCGCTATCGAATGCGGGGGCTGGAGGTCGGCTCCCACCGCGCCCTAGGCAGTGCACGAATGACTCTGGACGTGCTGTGCTACCTGCTACGTCGCACAAATGGATGTAAATCAACAACCTGGCCTGCTGGTAGATATTCAGTAGAAACTGCCAAAGTGAATTCAATTTTTCACATAGCTAAAATCAAGCATCTCATGTCTATTGAAAGTGTCAGTCGGTACCAATAAGATGATTCTGCTACAACCAAATCAATATTAACATCAAGGATAGATTTTATGGCACTTAAACCAGGCCCAAAGCCAATAGCTAAATCAACTGGTGAAGTTGATAAGCGTCGTCGTGACAATAAAGACACGCAGGGAAATAATCCTGACTTGAAACCTAGCAAGTCCTCAAAAAAATAGGTTGTCACTGGCAGAAGCTACTTTAATGGTAGCTTTTGTCATTTAGGCTTTTAGGGAGTGAAGGCATAGTCGGTAATTTCGATTTATCTGACGATCATTACCCGCTCTATAGCATCCTGAGCAAGCCCAACCTGAAAAGGCTGGGCTTTTTCATGCCTTAAAAGAAACCCAAGACTCACTCCCCAAAAAACACCAACGCCCGCACCTCGATACTCCTCCTTGGCGGTGCATCCACCGGCGTAGTCGGGTCATCAAACGCCGTATGTGCGCTGCGCCTTGCAACATCGCTACGCGAGTCATGGATCTTCAACAGCAGCACCTCATCCGGCCGCAACTGCGGGTAGTAATACCAGCGATGTGCGGGATTGGCCTTGACCGAAAAAGTCTCGCCAACCTTGTCCCGATACACCAGGTCGCTGGGCAGCAAGTCGCTCTCGGCCATGCTTTGCGCATCGCACAGGGCGAGTGGGGTACTCAGGACCGGCGCACCAATCGGCCGCCAGACGTTAATAATCGCAAACCGTTCCAGCAGCCGCTGTTCAGCTTCATCCGCAGGCAAATGATCACGTACCCTGCGAATCGCCGAGCGCTCGGTCTGGTCGTTATGCACGTACCGCACCGGCTCACGCAGCCCGCGGTCCTCGCGTCCGTGCTCGTCTACCCGGATGGTGTGGTCGAAGATCACCACTTTCACCGCACCGGTCTGTTGCTTGAGCAAGGCTTCGGTTTCCGGATAGTAGTGTTCACGGACCTGATCATCGTTTTCCAGGTCAGGCACCGAGCTGGTGTGGTCGATCCTTTCGAAACCGTTGCGATCCAGACAAGCCGGTTCGTCGAGCGACCGGGCGTTGTGAATACTCACCTGAGTCGGGTCCAGCACGCCGTTGCGCTTGGGTGTGCCGTCTGGCTGCGGGAAGGTGTAGTTCACCGGTCGCTCGCCGGTGTCCAGCAGGTAGTTGAGTTCGCCGATGACCGATGGCGGGGCGAGATGAGTCTGATGAGTTCCCATGAACAATCCTCCAGGCGTGAGGCGGTTTTCAGAAGGGTTCCTTGAAGGGCCGCAGGTCCAGTTCCTGGGTCCAGGCGCTGCGCGGTTGGGTGTGCAGGTACCAATAGGCGTCGGCGATGTCTTCGAGTTTCAGCGCACCGTCTTCCCCCAGTCGCGCCAGGTAATCCGGGGCCCGGCTTTGCACGCGCTCACCGTCGATGGCGCCATCGATGACCACATGGGCGACGTGCACGTTTTGTGGGCCGAACTCGCGGGCAAATGACTGGCTCAGTGAGCGCAGTCCCGCCTTCGCGGCAGCAAAGGCGGCGAACGGTGGCTTGCCTCGCAATGAAGCGGTAGCCCCGGTGAACAACAGGCTGCCGCCACCACTGGCGAGCAGCAAGCGGGTGGCCTCGCGGGCAAACAGGAAGCCACCCAGGGTCGATGCCCGCCAGGTCTGCTCGAACAACTGCGCGCTCAACTCCAGGGTCGGCGCTGCGACGGAGTTGCCGACGTTGAAGATCGCGGCTTTGAGGGGGCCCAACTGGCTGATCTGCTGGCTGGCGGCGATCACCTCGGACTCGATTCCCGAGTCCGCCACGATAGCCACCGCTTCCCCGCCGAGCGCACGGATGCCCTCGACCACAGCCTGCAACTTGTCCGGGCTCCTGCCGCTGACGGCCACCTGCAAACCCTCCCGCGCGAAGCGTCGCGCCAGCGCCGCTCCCAGGCCGGCCACGGCACCCACACCGGCAATCCACACCACAGGCTCGGATCGAGACTCAGACATTAGCCACTTCCTCAATGAGATACGTGGCTAACAATTTACCCATCGCCGGGCGTGAGGAATAAGAACATCGACAGCTAAGGTTATGCGCTGACTCAATAGCGCATTTCCACCGCCACATAAGCCCCAATCCCATCCCCTGGATACAACGACGCCGTATCCTGCCCCTTCGCGTCATACAACGGCTGCACCGCCGTCACGTATTTCTGATTGGTCAGGTTCTTCAAATCCAGCGACACCTTCCAGTCCTTGCTCGGCGTTTCATACCCCACGTTCGCCCCGAAGATTGTGTAGGAGGGCGCATAGAAGCTGTTCGCATAATCCACCGCCGTACGCGAAGCCGATTGCACATTCACCCCGGTATAGAAGCCCGCCGGGTGCTGATACTGCACTTCGCCCTGATAGATATGCTTCGGAATCCCCGGCAGTTGGTTGTCGCCGAAGGTCGGGTCGTGCCGGTAGTAGAAGTCGTTATAGGTATACACCTGGCGCAGGGTGATTTTTTCACCCGAGGTGTTTTCCCACAGGCGTGTATTCAAGCCGGCCTCGATGCCTTGGTGGATCGTCGGCGTGGCGTTGAATGCACCGGTGACCGCAGCAGCCGTGGAGGTGGCCGGGATGATCTGCACGTTGAGCAATTCATTTTTCACCCACGAGCGGTAGAGCGCCAGGCTGCCGTCGAAGATGCCCGATGAACCCTTGATCCCGACTTCCACGGTATTGGCTTTCTGTTCCACCAGCGGCCGTACGTACGGCGTGGTCGGCCCGGAGCCGGAGTATTCCCAGGACGCCGGTGGGTCGACGGAGCGGCTGACGTTGGCAAACACTTGCAGTTGTGGGTTGAACTCGTAACGCACGCCCACTCGCGGTGCCAGGCTCCAGTTGTCGTAGGTCACATCGCTCGGGTAGGTGGTGGTGTTGGCCACCAGGGCTTCCTTGACGTCGGCATGGCGGCGCACGTTGATCGCCGAGACGCCACTGGTCAGCCACAGGCCGTCCACCAGTTCCAGGTCGTTGCCCACGGAGAACACGTGATCGAACGAGGAGCTGTAGTCGACGAACTTGCGCGTCTGTTTGTTGGCGAAGGTGGAGTCGACCTGGCCCTTGAGGTGCTCGGTGGAGGTGAAGGCCAGGCTGGAGCGGCTTTCGTGGCCGAACAGGGTGTCGCGGCGGTCGTAGTTGATCACCGCGCTCAGGTCATGCCAGTCCCAGTAGCTGGGGTTGCTCGGGCTGTTCGGGCTGTTGTTGTGGGCGTACTGGTAGTAGACGAAACCCACCGACAGGGTGGCGTCGTCCTCAAAGGTGTAGGTGGTCTTGCTGCCCAGCCATACGCTGCCGGGGCGACGGCTGCCGGCGCCGCTGCTTTCGGCGGTGGCACTGGCACGGTCGGAATGGTGCTTGACCGCATCCAGGGTGGTGGCGCTCGGGTCGTTGTGGAACTCGTCGCGGTAACGCAGCATCACCCGGGTTTCGAGTTGCGGGCTGAAGCGGTAGCCAAAGTTGGCCACCACGCCCTGGCTCTTCGACAGGCTGTAGTCGCGGTAGCCGTCGCTGCGGTAGTTGTCGGCATTCAGGTAGTAATCGAAC
The DNA here is from genome assembly GCF_013385475.1 of Pseudomonas sp. G5001. Lineage (NCBI taxonomy): Bacteria > Pseudomonadati > Pseudomonadota > Gammaproteobacteria > Pseudomonadales > Pseudomonadaceae > Pseudomonas > Pseudomonas sp. G5001. The sequence goes on along the minus strand of NZ_JACAPZ010000015.1, from coordinate 10,473 downwards.
GCACCCTCGACGCCGCCGACGCTCAGGCTTTGCTTGTTGTAGCCGTAGCTCCCGGTTTCCGCTCGCACCCGCAGCCCGGGTGCGGTGTAGCCGGTCTGGTTGACGAAGTTGATGGCGCCGCCAAGACTCAGTGCGCCGTACTGGAAGGCGTTGGCACCCCGCAGGATCTCGGTGTAGTTCACCCCCGAGCCGTTGAGGAATTCGTAGGGTGTGCCGCCCGGGCCGGTGATCGGCAGGCCGTCGAACAGGAACTTGATGCCCTCACGGAAATACCCCGGCGAGGTGTTGGCGCCCGAGCCACGAATGGAGATCTTGGCCGCGTCGTTGCCGCCGGTGGACTGCACGAACACGCCCGGCTGATAGGCGAGGGTGTCCTGCAAGGTGGCGGTGCGTCCCTTGGCCACTTGTTCGCTGTCGACCACGCTGGTGCCGCCTGGCACTTCGGACAGCTGACTTTTGGCTGCCTCAACGGGCGTGATTTTTTGTGCCTCTACTGTCACCGTCTTTAGCCGTGTTCCGGTCGTCGGTGTGACCTCATCATCTGCCTGCACACTGGCGGAAAAAACCAGGGCTGAGCCCAGTCCCACCATCGCCAGCCAAGTTGCTTGCCGCACGGCAAGTGTCAACTTTTGCAACTCTCCCCGAAAGATTGGATCCATTAAGCGTGTTCCTTGTGAATAGATAAAAGAGCCCCAGCTTTCTATTCGAATAGTCATGCCTGTTTCGCTCTGAGCAGTTTCTATGCCAAGACTATTGGCCAAGGAATACGGGCGCTTAGTTAAGGTTAAGTGTTCTGCGGGATACTTTGTTTTGAATCGGTGTTTGATTCTCAACAGTCAACTTTAATGCCTGGGATTACCGCAGCTGTCGCGAACGCAACAGTTGATAAGCAGTGTGTAAGGCTACCAACAATCCCGGGGTGTATAACGGGTATAACCATATAAGTGTTTGGCAGTGTTCGCCCCGTTTTACAAGGGTTTTTCGCCGGTTTCATGGTCAATATGGCGTTTCTTGAAGACTGGCATGCTCACTGCATTACATCCCGTAATTGCAAACTTTCAGTGTTCATCGAGTTCCTCTAAGGAAGTGTCATTGACAACCATCCTGAAACTTTCGGCGGTTATTTCACTGTGCCTGGCAGTCAATGCCTGCTCACCGGCTGCGGCACCGAAACATGAAACGTCTGCGGCTGATGGCACGGTCACCAACGGTGTAGTGACTTATTCGGCGACGGACTTTCATGAGTCGTCACCGGGGCGCAGTGGCGGAACTTTGCGCGTCTCAGCCGCCTCCGACGCCGGCAGTTTCGATGTTCACGCACTGTCTAACGGCAACATCCAGTGGATGGGCCGGATTCTCTTCGATTGCCTGGTGTACCAGGACGAGCAGGGCAATATCAGCCCGTGGCTGGCTCGCTCCTGGGACATCTCCGACGACGGCAAGACCTACACCTTTCACCTGCGCGACGACGTGACCTTCAGCGACGGCGAGAAATTCAATGCCCAGGCGCTGCAAACCAATCTGGACCACATGCGCGACCCGGCGACCAAGTCCCCACTGGCCGCGGCCTATATCGCGCCGTACCTGGATGGCAAGGTCATCGACGACTACACCTTCGAAGCCCATTTGCGCGAACCCTATACGCCGTTCCTGGATGTGCTGGCGCAGTCCTGGCTGAGCATGATCTCCCCCAGGCAGATTCGCGAGGCGCCGAAGACCATCGCCGAGCACCCCATCGGCAGCGGGCCGTTTACGTTGCAGAGCTACACCCGTGACCAGGGCGCGGTGTTCATCAAGCGCCCCGGCTATAACTGGGCGCCACCGGTGACGCGCCACGCGGGCGAGGCCTACCTGGACCGTATCGAACTGAGCTACGTCCCCGAAGCCATGATCCGCTTCACGGCGCTAGAGTCCGGCCAGTCGGATTTCGCGCTTGATGCACCGGCCCAGAATGCCGCCGCCATCCGCGCCAACCCCGACCTGGTGATGCGCAGCCGGATTCGCAAGGGCAACCCGAGCCGCAGCATGACCTTCAACGTCGAGCAGCCACCGTTCGACGATGTACGGGTGCGTCGCGCAGTGGCCAAGGCCATTGACCGCGAAGGGTTGGCGTGGATTTCCGGCTTCGGCGAATACATCGCCAAGGCGGATTTCCTGGCGGCCAACACCCGGTTTTATCAACCCAACAACGACGCCCTGGCCTACGACGTGAAAGCCGCCAATGCGCTGCTGGACGAGGCCGGCTGGACCGGGCGCGATGCCCAGGGCTATCGAACCAAGGACGGGCAGCGCCTGAATGCAACGATGCTGTCCTATGACAACCCGGCGTTTCCCGCCAGCGTTTCGGTGGCCATCCAGGCCGACCTGAAAAAAGTCGGCTTCGAGATGCCCATCGAAATGCTGCCGCTGACCCGCGTGACCGAGAAACGCTACGCCGGGAAGTTCCAGGCGCTGGCGGGCGGTTACTGGCACACCAACACACCCGATGGCCTGTTCGTGCTCTATCACAGCCAGGCCATCAGCACCGACAAGATCATCGGCCAGAACGTCGGGCGCTTCCGTGATGCCGAACTGGATCGCGTGCTCAGCGCCGCCCGCCAATCCCGCGACCCGGTGCAATTGCAGGCGCTCTATGGCGAGGCGCAAAAGCGCCTGACCGAAACCGTCCCGGCGGTGCCTTCGGTGGAAAGCCAGGTGCTCACCGCGTATGGCCGGCAGGTCCAGGGGGTGATTTTCGATACTTCCCACAACGTACCGTTCTTCACCAGCATCTGGCTGGACCGGGGGCAACCATGAGCCTGTTCAAATCCATCGCCTGGCGCCTGCTGGCGGGCATTGGCGTGCTGTGGGGCGCGGCGACGCTGACGTTCCTCGCGGTCAATTTCAGCGGCGGTGACACGGCGCTGGCAATCCTCGGCGGGCCGGATTCGATGCCCACCCCGGAGCTGCTGGCCCGGGTGCGTGCCGAGTACGGCCTGGACCAACCCCTGATAGTGCAATACGGCAATTACCTGGTGCGCCTGGCCCATGGCGACCTGGGCGAGTCCTATCGCTTGCGCATCCCGGTGCAGCAGGCGATTGCCGAGCAGATTGGTGCAACCATTCAACTGTCCCTGAGCGCGGCGTTGCTGGCGGTGGTATTGGCCCTGGTGTGCGCGATCCTCACCGCCAACCGTTCGCGTTGGGTGCGTTCAGCCGTTTCAGGCAGCGAGCTGGTGCTGTCTTCAGCACCTTCGTTTGTGATCGGGATGCTGTTGTTGCTGGTGTTTTCGTTTCATTGGCACTGGTTGCCGCCCTCCGGTTCCGTTGGCTGGCGCTCATTGATCCTGCCCTCGATCGCGCTGGCGTTGCCGGTGTCGGCAGTGCTGACCCAGCTGCTGCGCCAGTCCCTGGAAGACACCCTCGAACAACCCTTTATTGCCATGGCCCGTGCCCGTGGCTTGTCCGAAACCGCTGTGCGCCTGCGTCATGCCTTGCGCCATGCGCTGGTGCCGTTGGTGACCCTGGCCGGGTTCGTGTTCGCCAGCCTGCTGGGCGGCGCGGTGGTGGTGGAATTGCTGTTTGCACGCCAGGGCATCGGGCGCTTGATGCTCGATGCCACCAGCAACAAAGACGTGCCGGTGGTGCTGGGCGTGACCTTGCTGGCCGCCACCGTCTATGTGCTGGTGAACCTGGCCGTCGATTTGATCAACCGCTGGATTGACCCTCGGGCCAACCAAGCGTGAGTGCCTTTGAAGAAGGAAAAACCATGAGTGCTTCGATCCCCGCTGAAGTGAGTTATGCCGACTTGCACCAGCGTTTCGCTGACGTATTTGCCCGGATAGCCGACACCGCCGTCGCCCGCGAGCAGCAACGCGAGCTGGCCCATGACGCGGTGGCTTGGCTGCGCGAGGCCGGCTTTGGCGCACTGCGTGTGCCGCAGGCCTTGGGCGGCCTGGGTGCAAGCCTGCCGCAGCTGTTTCGCCTGTTGATTGAACTGGGAGAGGCCGATTCAAACCTGCCGCAGATCGTGCGCGCGCATTTCGGTTTCGTCGAAGGCCGGCTTTCCAGTCGCGACAGCGCTTCCCAGGATTACTGGTTCGCCAAAGTCGTCGACGGCGAGTTGTGGGGCGCCGCGATGGCCGAGCGCACCGACACCACCCGCAACTCGGTGACCCTCAGCGCAGTCGACTCCGGCTGGCAGCTGGACGGCGAGAAGTACTACTGCACCGGCACGCTGTACGCCAACTGGATCGCGGCCGTGGCCCTGGATGGCGAAGATTTTGTCAGCCTGGCGGTACGCACCGACGCGCCGGGTGTCACCGTCGAAGATGACTGGGACGGCTTTGGCCAGCGACTCACCGGCAGCGGCACTACCCGCTTCAAGGCGGTGAACGTACCGGAGCAGCACATTGTGCGGCGCTTCAAGAAAGACGAACTGCGCGCCGAGTCCTACCTGAGCGCTTTCTACCAGCTGTTCCACCTGGCGACCCTGGCCGGCATCGCCAACGCCGTGCTGCGTGACGCCACCGAATTCGTCAAGGGCCGCACCCGCGCGTTTGGTGTGCCGGGGCAATCGAGCCCCAAGGATGACCCGCTGGTGCAGCGCGTGATCGGCCGCTTGTCGAGCCTGGCCTATGCCGCACGCACCCAGGTGCTGGCCGTCGCGGAGGTGCTGCAGGACGTGCACGAAGCGGAGCAGGGCGGGCACGCAACCGAACAGCATTACACCGAGGCCGAGATTCGCGCTTTTCAGGCGCAACAGATCGTGCTGGAACAGGTGCTGGAAGCCACCACGCTGCTGTTCGAAGTCGGCGGCGCCTCCGCCACCAGCGAGTCGCGTCGCTTCGACCGGCATTGGCGCAACGCACGAACCCTGGCCTCCCACAACCCGGCGATCTTTCGCGAACGGGCACTGGGCAACTACTACCTCAATGACGTCACCCCGAACGCCGCCTGGCGCAGCCTGCAAGCCGCCGACGCCGAGCAGCAGGCCGCCCGCGACGAAGCGAGTGCGGTATGAGCCATCAACCCTTGAAGAAAAAAGGATCACCCATGCGTTACCGCCAACTGGGCAACAGCGACATCCAAGTCAGCGTGCTGGGCCTCGGCACCATGACCTGGGGCCACCAGAACACCGAAAACGATGCCCATCAACAGATCGACCTGGCACTGGCCGAAGGTATCAATTTCATCGACACCGCCGAGATGTACCCCACGCCGACCAAGGCCGAAACCTGGCGCACCACCGAGCGCTACATCGGCAGCTGGCTGGCGGCCAGTGGTCGACGTGACGAGGTGATCCTGGCGAGCAAAATCGCCGGCCCGGCCCGTGACCCCAGCAGCCAGCAGCACATCCGCGACGGCCTCAGCCGCCACGACCGGCGCAACATCGTCGAAGCCCTCGACGGCAGCCTCAAACGCCTGAACACCGACTACCTCGACCTTTACCAACTGCACTGGCCCGACCGCACCACCAACATCTTCGGCCAGCGCGAATACCCGTATCAGGCAGACACCCAGAGCGTCGCCATCGAGGAAACCCTGGCGGTGCTGGCCGATCAGGTCAAGGCCGGCAAGGTGCGCCACATCGGGGTTTCCAATGAAACCCCGTGGGGCGTCGCCGAGTTTCTCAAGCAAAGCGAACGCCTCGGCCTGCCGCGCATTGCCAGTGTGCAAAACCCCTACAGCCTGCTTAACCGCCTGTACGAAGGCGGCCTCTCGGAGTTCACCCATCGCGAAGGCGTCGGGCTGCTGGCGTACTCGCCTCTGGCCTTCGGTGCACTCACCGGCAAGTACCTCGGCGGCGCACGGCCCGAGGGCTCGCGGCTGTCGGCGGTGTACCGCACTTTCAATCGCTACGACAGTGCCTCGGCCCAGGAGGCCATCACCGGCTACGTGGAGATTGCCCGGCAACATGGCCTCACCCCGGCCCAACTGGCCCTGGCCTTCATCATCGACAAACCCTTCGTCACCAGCGCACTGACCGGGCAAACCAGCCTGGCGCAATTGCGCGACAACCTCGGCGCGCTGGACGTGACTCTTGGCGATGAGATCAAGGCGCAGATCCAGGCCATCCACCAGCGCATTCCCAACCCCGCGCCCTAGCACCAGGAGCCTGGCATGACGCAAACCATTGAAACGTTGATCGGCAATCGCCCGTTGCGTCTTGTCGGGTTTACCCAACTGCGGCCGGGTCTGTTGCTCGCCGGGGTATTTGTCGGGCTGTTGCTGCTGGCCGCCGTTGTTCCGCAATGGCTGGCCCCGTATGACCCGCTGGAGGCGTCGGCGCGCATGGCGTTCCAGGCGCCGAGCAATGTGCATTGGCTGGGCACTGATGAGAACGGGCGCGATGTGCTCAGCCGCTTGATTTATGGCGTGCGTTCGTCGCTGTTCATGGGCCTCGCAGCTACGGCGCTGGGCCTGGCCTGGGGCACCTTGCTCGGGTTGATCGCCGGGCTCGGTCCGCGTTGGCTGGACGGCGCCTTGATGCGCGGTATCGACGTGCTGCTGTCCTTTCCCGACCTGTTGCTGGCGCTGGTGATCATCACGTTTTTCGGCCAGGGCACGGCCAATCTGATTCTCGCGATAGGCATTGCCGGTGTGCCGCGTTATGCGCGCCTGGTGCGGGCGCAAACCCTCAGCGTACGCAATGCCGGCTACGTCGAATCCGCCGTCACCCTCGGCCAATCGCAGCTGGCGGTGGTGCTGCGGCACATCCTGCCGAATGCGTTCAAGCCCGTGTTGATCCTCGCCACCATCGGCATCGGCGGCGCGATCACTGCCGGTGCCGCCTTGAGTTTTCTCGGCTTCGGCGCACCGCCGCCTGCGCCGGAGTGGGGCGGGATGATGTCCATCGGGCGCAGCTTCCTGGCCAATGCGCCGTGGCTGGTGGCCTGGCCCGCCCTGATCATCACCCTGACCGTTGTTTCCATCAGTGCCATCGGCCGCGAACTCTTGCGCCGCAGCGAAGGAAAGCCTCTATGACGATGAACATCCATACCCTCGGCCCGTTGGTCGATATCCGCGACCTCACAGTACGTTTCGGCCAGGCCGAGCCAGTGTTGCACGGTGTCAGTCTGCAGTTGAACCGGGGCGAATGCCTCGCGCTGGTGGGGGAGTCGGGGTCCGGCAAAAGCGTCACCGCCCGCACCCTGGCTGGCCTCACCGGCAAGGACGCCCATGTCCAGGCTGCCAAGCTTGCCTTCCAGGGCGTCGACCTGCGCCAGCTCAACGAGCGGGCCTGGCAGCAACTGCGCGGCGCGAGCATCGGCTTTGTGATGCAGGACGCGTTGGGCGCGCTGGACCCGCTGCGCCGCGTCGGTGCCGAGATCGAAGAACCGTTGCACCTGCACACCGCATTGGGCCTGGAAGCGCGCCGCCTGCGGGTGCTGGAACTGCTGCGGGATGTCGGTGTGCCGGAACCGGAACTGCGCGCCAGCCAATACCCCTGGCAACTTTCCGGCGGCTTGCGCCAGCGGGCGCTGATCGCCTCGGCGATTGCCTGCAATCCGCGGCTGATCATTGCCGATGAACCCACCACGGCACTGGATGCCACGGTGCAGGCCCAAGTCATCGCCCTGCTGGAGAGCCTGCGCGGTGAAGACAATGCACTGCTGATGGTCAGCCACGACCTGTCGGTGGTCTCGCGCCTGGCCGATCGCGTGGCCGTGATGCGCCACGGGGTGATCGTGGAGGAGGGCAGCACCGAACAGGTCCTGCAAGACCCGCGTCATCCGTATACCCAACTGCTGCTGCGGGCCGCCAAGGCCGTGCACTTCCAGCCTACGCGCCGGTTGCTCACGGCGGTGGAGCTCGAGCCGGCGCCCCAGGGCGAAATACTGCTTGAAGCACGCGAGCTGTCCAAAACCTTTGTCGGCCCCGACGGCAAAACCCGCACGGTGCTGAACCAGGTGTCGCTACAGCTGCGTCGCGGCGAGACGCTGGGGGTGGTGGGCGAATCGGGTTGCGGCAAGACCACCTTGACCCGGCTGATACTCGGCCTGGAAACCGCCGATGCCGGCGAGGTGTGGATCAATGGCCAGCGCTGGTCCGACCTCGACACCAGGCAAAAACGCGAAGCCCGGCGTGCGGTGCAAGTGGTGTTCCAGGACCCGCTCAGCTCCTTCGACCCACGCTACACCGTGCAGCGTGTGCTGTTCGAAGCGCTGGTGGTGGCTGGCGTACCGCGTCATGCCCGGCGCGACCGTGCCCTGGAACTGCTGGAACTGGTACGCCTTGATGCCAGCGCCTTGTCGCGCCGGCCGATCGAACTTTCCGGTGGCCAGCGCCAGCGCATCGCGATTGCCCGAGCGTTGGCTTCCGAGCCGCAGATCCTGATCTGCGATGAACCGGTGTCGGCGCTCGACGTGTCGGTACAGGCACAGATTCTCGAACTGCTCGACGACCTCAAGCGCCGCCTCGGCCTGGCCTGCCTGTTCATTTCCCATGACCTCGGCGTGATCAACCACGTCAGCGAGCGCGTGCTGGTGATGAAGGCCGGTGAAGTGGTGGAGTCCGGCTCGGTACGCGCGGTGTTCGACCGTCCGGCCCATGCCTATACCCGCGCGCTGATCGATGCGATTCCGACCCTTGAAACCGACTACACGCCGATCCCGTTCTACCTGAATGTAGCGATCTGACGTATTGGAAAACGTATCTACGAAAGGAGTGCTCCTGGTGCCCAAGCAACTGCACGTGAATTTGTTTGAGATGAACTGCGTCAGCCACATCGTCCATGGTTTGTGGGTGCACCCGGACAACAACCGGCACCGTTTCAACGACCTGGACTATTGGACCGAGCTGGCGCAGTTGCTGGAATACGGCACCTTTGACGGCGTGTTCCTGGCCGATGTGATTGGCACCTATGACCGCTTTCGCGACGGCCCCGAGACCTCGCTGCGTGAGGGCATGCAGATTCCCAGCAACGACCCGCTGCTGGTGATTCCGGCGATGGCCGGGGTAACCAGGAGCCTGGGGTTCGGCGCGACCTTTTCCACCACCTACGAACCGCCGTTCGCGTTTGCGCGGCGCATGAGTACCCTCGATCACCTGACCAAGGGGCGGGTGGGCTGGAACATTGTCACCTCGTACCTGCCGAATGCGGCGCGCAACTTCGGGCATGACACTGAGGTGGTTCACGATCACCGCTACGAGATCGCCGATGAATACCTCGACGTGCTGTACAAGCTTTGGGAAGGTTCCTGGGACGATGACGCGGTGATTGTCGACCGTGAGCGTCGGATCTACACCGATCCGGACAAGGTGCGCTATATCAACCACGTGGGGGAGCACTTCAAGGTTGCCGGCCCACACTTGTGCCAGCCTTCGCGGCAGCGTACGCCGGTGTTGTTTCAGGCTACGGGGTCACCGGCCGGGATCGAGTTTGCCGGGCGGCACGCCGAAGTGGTGTTTACCGGTGGTAATGATGCGCCGGCGGTGCGGGCGAATATCCAGGCGATGCGGCAGAAGGCGGTTGAGCATGATCGCGATCCGGCGGGGTTGAAGTTTATTGTGATGGCGGGGGTGATCGTTGGGCGGACGGATGAGGAGGTGAGTGCCAAGCTCGACAGTTATCGCAAGTTGGTGAGTGTCGAGGCGTCGCTGGCTCACGGGCAGTCGGCGATTGATTTGACGGCGTATCCGCGGGATACGTTGATCAGTGATCTGGTGAGTCGGCAGGTCAAGGGGTGGGAGAGTTTGAGCCGGTACAAGGCGGACTCCACTGTTGGGGCGGTATTGGCGCAGTTGGGTGGGTTTAATCGCGAGCGGTTTTTTGTCGCGGGTACGCCGACGGTGGTGGCGGACGCGATTGAGAAATGGCTGGATGAGGATGGGATCGACGGGATTAACCTGAGGCAGTATTTGTCGTTTGAGACGGCGCGGGACTTTATTGAATTGGTGGTGCCGGAGTTGCGTCGTCGGGGGCGGTTTCGTGAGCGGTACAACGAGGGGGAGACGTTGCGGGAGCGGTTGTTTGGGGCTGGGCGGGCGCGGTTGCCGGGGGACCACTTTGGGGCGCGTTATCGGGATCCGGCGGCGTTGCTTCAGGCTGCTTTGCCGTTGCGGTTTCCGGCGTGAGTTGAGAGTACATATCCGTTATTTAGGTAACGGCGGCCTATGGTTTCGCTCTTACAG
>NZ_JACAPZ010000015.1:0-182 GCF_013385475.1 Pseudomonas sp. G5001 | reverse complement strand
CCGGCTTGAGTGTTAAAAGCAAGAGCAAAAGCCAGAGCGAAAACAGATCTGCTTTTCTGTGGGAGCGGGCTTGCTCGCGAAAAACCTGAGAGCGCCGCGTTCATCCAGAATGCCCGCGTCATCGTTAACGACCTTCGCGAGCAAGCCCGCTCCCACATTTGGACCGTGCCCGCTTTAGCTTT
>NZ_JACAPZ010000014.1:0-497 GCF_013385475.1 Pseudomonas sp. G5001 | reverse complement strand
GGCTAAACCGGCGTCCTGCCGGTTTACCCGCTCCGCAATACCTGCGTTCGGCCTCGGGCTTATTGGGGCAGTCAGATCAAGATCAAGATCAAAAGCAAGAGCACGGCGGCCTGAAAGCCGACCTGAGTGTTAAAAGCCAGATCAAAAACCAGAGCGAAAGCAGAGCTGCTTTTCTGTAGGAGCTGGCTTGCCGGCGATGCAGACACCTCGGTGTATCAGGCACACCCAGGTGATGCCATCGCCGGCAAGCCAGCTCCTACAGTGGACCGTGCCCGCTTTAGCTTTTTGATTGTGCCTTTGCTTTACAACACTCAAGCCGGCCGGTAGGCCGCTGTGCTGTTGATCTGCTTTTGATCTTGATCTTAGGCGCCCCGTTAAACCACGCTGGCCGAACGCAGGCTTTGGAGCGTGGGTAACCTGGCAGGACGCCAGGTTAGCCGTCCTGGGCCAAGGATGGCCCATGACGGCGGCCCACGGTCCAAAGCCGGAGTGAGCGC
>NZ_JACAPZ010000013.1:84963-112434 GCF_013385475.1 Pseudomonas sp. G5001 | reverse complement strand
GGGTAACCCGGCAGGACGCCGGGTTAGCCGTCCTGGGCCAAGGATGGCCCATGACGGCGGCCCACGGTCCAAAGCCGGAGTGAGGGCACACCGAGCCTAGGCGAGGTGCCGAGTGGTGGGGCAAGAGCCTTTTGGTTACTTTTGGGCTCCTTTCAAAAGTGACCCGCTGTAAGAGCGGAACCAATACAAGCCATCACCCAAAAACGGATATGCCCCCAAAAAGAAGCATCACCCATTAGCCAGCTCTTCCAGATGATCCATCAACTCCTGCGGCTTAAGCACCAACACATCACTGTCCACCGCATCCAGCACTACCTCCGCCGTATTCCCGATCAACGCCCCTGAAATCCCGGTGCGCGCCACCGTACCTATGATGGTCACCGCCGCCTGCCATTTGTGCGCCGCATGAGGAATCAACACATCCGCCGGCCCTTCCTCGATATGCAGATGAGTGTCGTCAATATCGAACTCCGCCTGAAACGCCTTGCACTGCTCACGATACCGGGCCTCGATCGTCTCCTTGAGCTGAAACACCGGATCCGCCGCCGACAGCATTGGCGACGGATGCGCACTGATCACATGCAACTGCGCCTTGGCCAGGCTCGCGATATCAAACCCATGATCAATGATCGCGTTATGCAACGCCTGATGCTCGGCATCAGAATTGCCCACATCGATGGCCGCCAAAATCACCCCGCCAGCCCAAGGCCTGGACGTCTTCACCAGCAGCACCGGAGTCGGGCAGTAGCGCATCAACTTCCAGTCGGCAGGCGTCAACAGCGCCTTTTTCAGCGGGCTGTCAGCGAAATGCTGCTTGACCACCAACCCACAACCCTCTGCCTGCTGCACGTCGATGATGGTTTCATGCAGGCTGTCATTCCACGCCTGTTCGGTGGTGACGCTGTAGCCATCCTCCTGCAAACCGGCCTTCAGCAGGCTCAACATCGCAGAATGCTCGTGCTTCTTGTCACACACCAACAAATGCAAATGTGCCCCGGTGACGCCGGCAATCAGCTTGGCGCGCTTGAGGGCCAGGCTTTCCGAATGCTCAGGCTCGATGACCACCAGGATGCTGCGTATGGCTTGCATGGTCGGGTTCTCCAAAAAAGGGTGGGCGTGGAACAACTATAGTTGCTGCCCGGCACACGTCATGTTGATGCACATCAAGCCCGGTAGCTGGCGGTCTGCGGCGCGGTCGGTATAATCGCCGGCCTTTTGTGAATCTTTGCCCGTGAGCCCGATGAACCTGCCAGAAATCCACGAATTCCTCGGTTGCCGCACCCCCGACGGCTGGGTCCAGGCCGCGTTGGCCGACCAGGAAACCCTGCTGATCGACCACAAGAACTGTGAATTCAAGGCCGCCAGCACCGCCTTGAGCCTGATCGCCAAGTACCATTCCCACGTCGACCTGATCAACCTGATGTCACGCCTGGCACGGGAAGAACTGGTGCACCATGAGCAAGTCATGCGCCTGATGAAGAAGCGCAAGATCGAGCTGCGCCAGCTGTCCGCCGGCCGCTACGCTTCGGGTTTGCGCAAGGTGGTGCGCAGCCATGAACCGGTCAAACTGGTGGATACCCTGGTGGTCGGCGCGTTTATCGAAGCCCGCAGTTGCGAGCGTTTCGAAGCACTGGTGCCGCATTTGGACGAAGAACTCGGCAAGTTCTATTTCGGCCTGCTGAAAAGCGAGGCCCGGCATTTCCAGGGTTACCTGAAACTGGCTTACCAGTACGGCGACGCCAAGGACATCGCCCAGGTCATCGACCGTGTACGCGCCGCCGAGCAGGAACTGATCGAGTCACCGGACGTCGAGTTCCGCTTTCACAGCGGCGTGCCAGCCTGACGCAACCGCTGCACCGAGCAACGCGGTGATCCCGGCGAGTATCAGGATCACCGCCTGCGTCCCCAGCGGCGCCGCCAGCAGTGCGATCAGCAAACCGGCCAGCGGCTGCGAGAGGTTGTTGAGCAAGGTCAGCACGCCCACCGTCTTGCCAAAGTCCCGGGCCGGGATTACCCGTTGTCGGACGCTGCGGATGTACACGTTGAACATCTTGTCGAAACCGGTCAGCAGCAGGAAACCCACGGCATAAGCCCACACATTCGGGCTGATGGCCGTGATCAACGCTCCCACGGCAATCATCGAATACGACAAACCGCCCAGCACCTTGAGCGGCAGGGAAGCGCGCGCCAGGAAAAACAGGATGGCGATGGTCACCAGCGCGCCGGCCGCCTGCAACCCGGCGTAGGTGTCCTTGCCGGCGGCGTATTGGCCAATGACCATCGCGGCGGAAGTGGCGAGGGTGACGCCGATGATCAGGTTCACACCCACCGCCAGGGCGATAATCCTTTTCAGCTCCGGCAGGTCGCGGATATGCCCGAAGGCAACGCGCAACGGCTGCAGCCAGATGTCGTTGTGCTGCTCGAAGGTTTCAAGATTGACCGTGGTGTGGCGTTGCCAGATGCGCATCGCCAGGTCCGCCAGCAGGAACAGCCCGGCAACCCCCAGCACGACCCAGTGCCAGGCCCAGACGCCCAACATCAGCGCGGCCACCAGGGGGCCCAGCACCAGCCCGGTCTGGTCGGCAATCTGCGAGTAGGACAAGGTCTTGGCGTAGGTGTAATGCTTGAAGATATGCGGCAGCAGCACTTCCCGGGCCATGATGCCCTGGGTGGTCAACACGCCGCACAGCGCCGAAAGCATGACAATCCAGTAAATCCCGTCGAACATTCCATACAGCAGCACCGCCGCCACGCACGCCAGCGCCCGGTACACCTGGCTGATATGCAGGACGCGCACGGCGGGGTATTTGTCGCACAACGCCCCGCACACCGGGAACGACAGGTACCGCGGCAAGGATTCGACAAAAAACGCCAGGCCCGCCCACGACACACTGTTGGTGGTCTGGAACACGATCAGCGGCACGATGAACAACAGAATCTGGTCGGCCAGGCGTGACAGAAACAACGAAATGAAGAAAGCCAGGTAATCCTTGCGCATGGTGTGCTCGTGTCCGTGAGTCAAATCGTCGTCAGTAGCCGGAGCCGGATTTATCCGTGAGATTGTGGCGCTCGTCGCCCTTGAGCGGCGGGTTGAATACGCTGACCAGCACCAGGTCCTGCTCCTTTCCGCCCCTTAGATAATGGCAGTCGTGTTGGTCCAGCGCATAAATATCACCGGGGCGGATCGGGTAGACGTTACCGTCCATATCTTCGACTTCACCCTCACCGGCGATGCAGTAGCAAGCCTCCAGGTGATTACGGTATTGCAGCAGCGACTCGGTGCCGGCACGTACGACGGTGTGGCAGACGGTATAACCCATCCCGTCCTTTTCCGTCAGCAACCGATGGCTGGTGCCAGCGCCCCATTCGACAAAGTGCGCGGTGTTTTCAATGTCTGATTTGTGACGAACGAACATGGTTTTCTCCCGCTATGTAGGTAGAGGGCCATGATTCTCTTGTGTTTGCGGTGTTGTCATCAGCGACACTTCCGAAAAGCGTGTGGGGCGCATCTGGCGGACGGTACCGAGTTAAAGACTGCGGTGAAACTGTTAAAAACTCTTAAAAGCATGAAGCTTCGTCGGCCAGTGATGGCCAGCTGCTTTAGTCTGCCGGCTTGCCACCTATAATGCGCACACTTCAATCCGCGCGTGCACTGGAAATTTATGGATAACTTGGGTCTCGGCAAGGTCTTGCTCGTGGAGGACGATGAGAAGCTGGCAGGGCTGATCGCCCATTTCCTGTCCCAGCATGGCTTCGAGGTGCTGGCCGTGCACCGCGGCGACCTGGCGCTGGCGGCGTTCCTGGAGTTCAAGCCGAAGATCGTCGTGCTCGACCTGATGCTGCCCGGCCAGAGCGGCCTGCATGTGTGCCGTGAAATTCGCAACGTGTCCGACACACCCATCGTGATCCTCACCGCCAAGGAAGACGACCTCGACCACATCCTCGGCCTGGAGTCCGGCGCCGATGATTATGTGATCAAGCCGATCAAGCCGCCTGTGCTGTTGGCTCGCCTGCGCGCCCTGCAACGTCGCCAGGCGCCGGAACCCACGGTGCGCGGCGCCCTTGAGTTCGGCCGCCTGGCCATCGACCGCAGTTGCCGGGTGGTGAGCCTGGGCGGGGAGAAGATCGACCTGACCACCATGGAATTCGAACTGCTGTGGTTGCTGGCCAGCGCCGCCGGGAAAATCCTCTCCCGCGATGACATTCTCAACCGTATGCGCGGTATTGCCTTTGACGGGCTCAACCGCAGCGTCGACGTGTACATCAGCAAGTTGCGCGGCAAGCTCAATGACAACCCCCGGGAACCGGTGTGCATCAAGACCATCTGGGGCAAGGGCTACCTGTTCAATCCGTTCGCCTGGGAGGTCTAGATGTTAAGGCTGTTTCTGCGTCTGTATATCATCCTGGCCATTGGCTTGGCCGGGGCGATCTGGCTGGTGAACTACACCTTCGATGAGCTGTTGCCGGAAGCCAACGAAACCTACAACCGCGAAGCCCTGCGCGGCCCGGCGTATGGGGTGGTGGAACAATTGCGGCCGGTGACGGGGGAAGCGCGCGCCGCCCGCCTGGCCGAGTTGCAACCGCACTATGGGCTGCGCCTGGCGCTGGTGCAGCGGGACAGGCTGAAACTCACCGAGCGTGAACAGCAACTGCTGGCCAGTGGCGAGTTGGTGGTGCGTGGGGATTTCATGGAGTTCATCTCCAACATCGACGGCGGCCACCAACTGCTGGAAATCAAACTGCCGGAAGAGCCCAAGTGGCTGTACATGTGGGCCTATGGCTTTCTCGGCCTGTGCCTGGCGATTGTCCTGTACTTCTGGGTTCGGCCCCATTGGCGTGACCTGGAGCATATCCGCCTGGCCGCGCAACGTTTCGGTGACAACGATCTCGGCTCGCGCATCCTGCTGCCGCGCCGTTCTACCGTGCGCGAGCTGGCGGGGCACTTCAACCAGATGGCCGAGCGCATTGAAAGCCTGATCGCCAACCAGCGCGAGTTGACCAACGCCGTGTCTCACGAGCTGCGTACGCCGATTGCGCGGCTGTCGTTTGAGCTCGACCAGCTCAAGCAACAGGCCGATCCACGGGAGAGCCGCGCACTGATCGCCGACATGTATGCCGACCTCGGCGAGCTGGAAGAAATGGTCTCGGAACTGTTGACCTACGCCAGCCTGGAACGCGGCGCCACGCAGATCACCCGGGAAAGCATCGAGGCCCACAGCTGGCTCGACAGTGTGATCGGCAGCGTCGCCCTGGAGGCCGAGGCGGCAGGCGTGCAGTTGCTGCTGCGCACCTGTGAAGTCGATTACGTCCGTATCGAGCCGCGCTTTATGGCACGGGCGGTGATCAACCTGTTGCGCAATGCAATTCGCTACGCCGACCGGCGCGTGGAAGTGTCGCTGGTGAAGTTTGGCACCGGCTATGAAGTACGGGTCAATGACGACGGGCCCGGTGTGCCGGTGGAAGGGCGAGGGAAGATTTTCGAGCCGTTCCTGCGCCTGGACGCCAGCCGTGACCGCCGCACCGGTGGCTTCGGCCTCGGCCTGGCGCTGGTGCGGCGGGTGTGCCAATGGCATGGCGGGCAGGTTGAAGTGCTGGATTCGGAGTGGGGCGGGGCATCGTTCCGGATGACCTGGGCGTATGCCGAGTAATCATCCAGGAGCCATGGAGATCAAATGTGGGAGCGGGCTTGCTCGCGAAGGCGGTGAATCAGTCGCCGGATACATTGACTGAAACACCGCCTTCGCGAGCAAGCCCGCTCCCACATTTTGATTGGATTACCAAAGTTAGAACGTGTACTCGACCATCCCCATCACCGACGTCTGCAAGCGTCTCTCCACAATCGGGCTTTGCCCGGCCTTGTCTGCCAGGTACTGCACATCCAACAGCGTCGAAAACTGTGTGTGTTCGCTGATCGGCAAGCTCCACACCAGATTCATCCCGTTGCTGATGTTGCCGCCGCTGGCCTTGTAGGCCTTGAAGCGACTCTGTGCGGCCTGGCCGGTGGTGACGCCGTACCAGGTCTGCAGGTAGTTGCTGTCGCCAAAATGGCTGCTGAGGCTGGCATCCAGCGAACCGTAGTCGCCGTCGTACAGGTTGGTGCCCAGGCTCAGCTCCAGGTGGGTGAACGCCTTGCCGGAATCCTTGTGATCATCCTCCTCAAGCGCATGCTCCAGGGTTGCGCCGAGAATCACCCCGCCCAGGTTATAGCTGCCACTGACACCCACCTGGGCGCGAGTCTTGATCTCGCCCATGCCCTTGAGTTTCTTCGAGCCCGGGCGCCCGGTCTTGCTTTCGTCCTTGCGTGAGCCGCTGGCGCCGACGTAGGCGCTGAAGCTCGCGCCGCCGCCGTCATAACCCCAGCCCAGGCCCTTGTCGGTGTCGAGGAAAATCCCCCACGGGCTGACGATGGCTGCGCCCAGCACCGGCGCGGTGACTCGCTCGTCGCTGCCGCTGTAGCGGGGCAGGTTGGCCACGCCGGCCTTGAGGGTGTATTCCCAGTCGTCGGCCAGCAGGGTGTCGGCGCTGGTCAGCAGGCACAGCGACGTCAGGGACAGGCACAGGTGTTTTGAACGCATGATGGTCTTCATGTGAGGTCAGAGACTCAAGGGGTTGTGGGGAGAATCGGTACGTTTGAAGTGGTAGCCGGAGGCGCTCAGGCCGTTGACCTGGCGACTCACGGTATCGCCCAGGCCATAGCCGTTGCCGGCCAGCACCGCATGGGCGTTGTCCACGGGCAGCAGGATGTAGTCGGTCAGCGGCTCGTCGTGCAGTTGGCCGCGGATCACCAGGAAGCCGTTCTCCAGGCGCACGCTGATGCCGCTCAGGGGCGCGTCGGGCTCATGGGTGTTGAGCACTTGATAGGTGCCGATGGTGTCGGCCCAGGCATTGCTCAGCGGGGTCTGTTCGATGCGTTCGCCCACCGGGACGCGTTGGCCGTGGCTGCGGGCGGTGAGCATCTGGCGCCCTTGCACCGTTACCACATCCAGCTGCACGCGGCCCAGTTCGCCGAGGTCCTTGAGCCAGAAGCCGAGGAATTTCTGTTGTGCCCGCAGCCAGCCCTGGCCGTCGCGCAGCAGTTCGAAACGGGTGTCGGCCAACTCGCCATACAGCTGGCCGTTTTCGTCCTTGATACGGAAAATGCCCCAGGCCGTGGCGTAGAAACCCGCCAGGCGCCTGCGGTCGATCGCGGCGGGCACCTGGCGGATTTTCAGGCCGTGGGCGGGCGCCTGACAGTTGTCGGCACACACCGGGTCGCCGGTCTGGGCCTGGAGCATCAGGCGCAGGGTGTCGGTGGTCAGGGACACCACCATCTCTTCGGCGTTGCTGTCGTTGGCCATCACGATCACGGCCAGTTGCTGGTCCGGCAGCATCGTCAGTTGCGCCGCGAAATCATCTCCGCCACCGCTGTGCTGGAAGGTGCGAATGCCGGGACCCACCGGCTCATCGCCGCAAGGGGCGAGAAACCACCCCAGGCCCATCTGGCAGTCGAAGTCCAGGGCGTTGCCGGTGTTTTGCTGGGTGAACATCTCGTCAATCGACTGGCTGCCCAGTACCTGTCTGTCTTTATAGAGGCCCCGGGCGAAGAGCATGCGCACGTAGTGGCTGAGGTCCTTGGGGCTGCTCCACAAGCCACCGGCCGCAAGGTCGCGCACCTGGGCGTCGGCGCTGACGGTGCCGTCTGCATAACCCCGGGCGCGAAAGCCCGGTTGCGCGCCGATGCCGACGAAGCTCGACTGGTTCATCTCCAGGGGCTTGAGCAGGCTGCTTTGCAGTCGGGTTTCGAAATCCTGCCGACTGCTGCGTTCGATGGCGGCGCCGACCAGGGCGTAGCCGAGGTTGGAATAGGCCACCTGGGTCCCCGGTGGCGTGCTCAGCCAAACCCCTGAAATACGCATTGGCATCTGGCCCATGGCGAAGGTGTTGCGCACATCCCGCAGGTGTTCGCTGGGCAGGCCGGACTGGTGGCTGAGCAGGCGGCGCAGGGTGATGTCGCGGTCGGCGGCCGCCTGGTCGGAATGAAAGCGCGAGCGTACGTAGAACTCCCGCAGGGTGTCCTGGATCGGGGCGTCGAGGGCCAGGCGCTGTTGCTCCACCAGTTGCAGGGCGGCGGTGGCGGTCAGCAGTTTGGAGAGGGCGCCGGCGCGGAACGCGGTGTTGGGGGTGACGGGTTTGCCCAGGGCCTTGTCGGCCAGGCCAAAGCCCTGGGCCCAGATCAGTTCCTGGCCGTTGACCAGGGCGATGGACAGGCCGGGTATGTTTTGCCTGGCCATTTCGCTGGGAATGCGTTTTTGCAGGTAGCGGATGATTGCGCTGTAGTCGCCCTTGGGAATGGGCGGCGGGGCCGGCGGCTGGCCGTGGCAGCCGAGGCTGCCCAGCAGGCAACCCAGCAGCGGAATACTGCGCAATGTGCGAAACATGATGAGCACCCGAGGGGTGGTTTGGATGCTCGAATGCTAGGGGCGGGCCGTCGATGAGTCTTTGTGAGCTTTGTCGGGAAACTGTCAAAGACTGTTAATACAGGCCGCCCCTAGCGGGTTTGCTCCATTGCCGCAGCTCCAGCATCAGCTATACCTAATGCTCAACGCTTCCTCAACGTCAGCCAAGGAGTCTCGCGATGAAACTGGGAATAATGATCAGCACCGTGTGTATTGCCACGATCGGGGTGATGGGGTGTTCCAGCAAGGTGACGCAGCCGGACGAATACTCCGGGTTTCTCTCCGACTACAGCAACCTCAAGGAAGCCAAGTCGCCATCGGGCGCGCAGGTGATGCGTTGGGTGGACCCCAACCTGAGTCTGAGCCGCTATAACGCGGTGTACATCGAGCCCACCCAGTTCTATCCCAAGCCGCAAGCCAGCACCAGGATCCCTGAAAGCACCTTGCAGGGCATCAGCACCTACTACAGCCAGGCGCTCAAGCGCGAACTGGAAAAGTCCTTGCCGCTGGCCGACGGACCAGGCCCGGGCGTGATCGTGGTGCGCGCGGCGATCACTGCCGTCAGCAGCAAGACCGAAAGTCTCAAGCCCTATGAGTACATTCCTGTCGCCCTGGTGGTCGCCACGGTCAGCACGGGCGCCGGGATTCGTGACCAGGAAACCACCTTGGGCACCGAAGCCCAATTCCTCGACGGTGCCAGTGGCAAGGTGGTCGCCCAAGTCGTGCGCAAAGGCACCGGTAAACCGTTGGCAAACGACTCCCAGGTGATGAAAGCCGATGACGTGAAAAACGTCATCGACGGCTGGGCGTCGGACCTGCATCAATCGTTTTTGAAGCTTAAAAAGGGCTAAGCCTCAAACGGTGCGCGATTTGAGCGGGTGCTATTTGATCGGTGTGAGCGGTGGCTGCTTCCATTGCCCGTTACCCACTTCAGGCTTGGGCAGGTAAATGCGCAATAGGGCATAGAACGGGCCGGGTGGTGCTGGCAGCCAGTTGCTTTGTTCCGCCTTCGGTGGCTCGTGGTGCGCGACCAACAGCGTCAGGCCGCCATCGGCGTCGAGCTTGAAGTTGGGCAACATCCTCGACGTGAGCACGTAGCGCTTCTTCAGGTTGGGGGTCAGCAGATTGGTCTTGGCGTTGTACATGGTCAGTGACCAGAATGCGTCGGTCGGTGGCAACTGGTCCTTGGCGAAGTGCAGGGTGTAGCTGTGGCGTGCGCCGTTGGCGGGTTTGCCCTCGCTGTCCACGGAGTAGCGCAGGTAGGCCGTTTCATCGCCGGAGTTGCCAAACAGGTGCAGGTTGGCGCCAGCGTAGCGGTACAGGTAGTTGTTTTGAAGGTGGTCGCGATTGCCGAACAGGTCTGCACTGGATACTTGATGGGTATCGATCTTGTCTTTTTTGAAGGCTGCATACTCGGCTTTGCCGTCGGCGATGCCGTCATCCAGCGCTTTGCGTTGCTCAACCGTCAGGGCCTTGAGGTCGAACGGTTTACCCGCCTCGACGCCGATCCTGGCAAAACGCGCGAGCACGTCTTTCTCACTGTCCTGCGGTGCTGCGTAGGCCAGCATGAAGTTCAGATAGCGGAACAGATGCACGCTGTCGCTCATGTTCGGCGTAGGCTTGGGCCAGGCAATTTTCGGCGGCTTGATGGGTTTGGGCTGCTTCACGTAGCTGCTCAGGGTCTGGACCTTATAGCCGCCCTGGATCTGTCTGACTTTGCCCAAGTCCTTTTCATCGAACAATTGAGTGCGGTACAGGGCGTAGGCGATGTTGCTTTCGCTGTACACGACGCGGTCGATATCGGTTGGCTGCTGGCCTTTCCAGCCCGGGCCGGCAATCATGTAGTGGCCACCGTTGTTACCGGTGCTGCGGGTGCCCAGATAGCCGAAGTTCTGCGTATAGAGGTCGACCAACTGCACGGCGTAGTAGCGGTTGTCTTCGATCCTGGGCAGGGTCAACACCACGGGCTCGGCCCGCAGATCGAGCCAGACAAAGGAGTTGGGCGTGTCCGGGTTGGGGGTGGGGATCGCTGTATCTTTAGGGGTTATCGCCTGCGCGGTGTTCCCGATGTGGTTGAACGGCGCCTTGAAGTTCGCCCCGGTCTTGTCGACAGCCTGGGTGTAGAGAGTCTTGTACATCTCCACCACCGGGAAGCCATAAAGATAGGCTTCCTTGGCGATGGCCCGGGCTTCACTCGGCGTGGCGGTGAAATCGGCCCAGGCGCCGGTACTCATGAAAATCGAGAGGCTCGCCAACAGCAGGCGCGTCGGTGTTCGAATCATGTTGTTGCGTCCTTACTGAGTCAGTCGGATGTCGTCGAGTTTTCAGCTGTTATAAAAGCAGGCTCCGGTGGGCGCGTACAGTCGCAACTAGCTGAACCTTTGCGTGTCAGGCAGAGTTTGCACTCAGTTGCTCGGGAAGTCTTTTGGCACGTGAGGTTCAACGCAAAGATCTATCGATCAGTTGACATCAACGAGATCAAGTGCCGCCTGTGAAAGGCGGCATCGGGGGGCAGTCAAGGCAGTATGGACTTAACCTTGTCACGCAACTGATCAATCGAGAACGGCTTGCCGATCACCTGCATGTCGGCTGGCGAATCGATATTTTCGGCATAACCGCTGGCGAACAGGATGGGCAGGGCGGGGCGTATTTCACGGGCCTTGAGGGCCAGTTGCTTGCCGTCCATGTCCGGCAGGCCGACGTCGGTCATCATCAGGTCGATGGTCTGGTCGGTGTCTTGAACTATTTTCAAGGCTTCTTCGGCATCGGCCGCTTCAAGCACTTGGTACTCCAGCTCTTCGAGGACATCGACGATCAACATGCGCACGATGGCGTCGTCTTCGACTACAAGGATGGTGGAGGGGGCGGCTGACATAGTGGAGGTTCCCGAACAGTGGAAGGGGCAGGTCTTGGGCGATGGGAAGACCGTTTTCATCCTGAGTATTGTCGGTCCCGGCAAGTTCCCCAGATAAGCAAAACATTGTGCCGGTAACGGCTACAAATGTCGCGTATCACCGCCACTCACTTGCCAGGGGCTTGCTGGAACAACCAGCAAGCCCCTGGCATGGTCTCAAGCTGCCGGTTTTATCGGTTAAAGGGATCCGTACACCAACCCATGGACCCGGCTCTGGTTCTCGCTTGCCTTGAAGGTGCTGACCGTATATTCCGGGTTTGTCGGCGTCCCAAACGCTCCCGGGATGAGCGGCGTCTTACTGTTGGCCAGCGATTCCTTCATTCCTTTCTTCATGGCGTCCTCGGTCGGAAAATTGACCAATCCGAAATTGGGGTCGAAATAGAACCATTTTCGCGTGCCGCCTTCCACGATCACTCCCGCTGTCATCGCGTGGACGGGCGTGGCGATGATGAGTGTCTTGGACGTCGTCGCGTTGGCCAGGTCATCGATGATGGCCTGATAGGACTTTTGCGTGACGACTTCAGCCGAGTGCGGTCGCTTTCTGAAGTGATCCTGGGCTTCGCTCATGTCCTTGATGAACCTCGCCGATTTTGGGTTGGTTTCCTTGGTTGCCGCTGCAATGAAAAGCTTGTCGATGTACTCGTCCTGTTTTCCAACGGACACGGCGTAGGCCATTGCGTTGGCTAACACGCCACATTCGCCTCCGGTCACCGTGTCCACCTGGCTCAAATAGAAATTCTGGGGCATGCCCCGGAGCTTGATGCCGGGGATGCGCTCAATTTCGGCTTTGTAGAACTCATAGTTTTTAAGGCCGACTTCTGATCGCTTTTTGCCTATTGACTGTGCCAGGGCGCCGATTTCTTCGGGGCTTCGATTCGGCTTAAGTGCCAGTTCCATGAGCTCTGCGATATCCATGGAGCCCGAGTAGCCCGGGATGTCATCCACTACCCCGTTGTTATAGCCACGCATATACGCATCGTGGCTCGTTGTTCTGGCGTGTTCCTGCGTAGCCTTGAATGAGTTGGATAACTGCTTGGAGGGTGTGTTTTGCGCCTTGGTGGCCGGCCCTCCGACAAAGTACTCCCAGAAGCTTTCAACGTTGTCCTGGACCGACACGGTCTGTGGCGTGAACCCCTTCAGCGGTGGGCCATAGGGTTGTTTCTTGAGGGCGTCGTACGCGTACCATTCGCCCTTGTTCAATACAGCGGAGGCTTCGACGGTTTGATCCGCCAGCTTGATGGTGCCGATTGCCGCGACGCCATGTTCCTTGCCGGCGGCTTTCAACAGGTCATGGCTGCCGGCTGCCCCCTTGAGTTTGTTTAGCCCGTTAATGCTTTTTTCGACTACAAACTTGCCGCCCCGGTTAATCAGTCCTGCGCCTCCCAGAAGCAAATCGCCCAAGCCGCCCACCGGGTTCAAGGCGCCGATGGTGGCGACACCGATCTTTTTGGCAACATTCAGCGCCTTGGCGCCTGCACTGAGGGCTTTTGTGCCCGCCTGTGCCGCTTTGGACGAACCCAGGCTGACAAAGCCCAGCAGGTCCAGCTGGAGGTCAATCGCCCCCTCCAGGTAATTACCCTTGGTAAAGTTGGCAATCGCTGACTTGAAGGGAATGAGGTCGAGGAAGAAATGGGTCACCTTCAGCTCGGTTTCCATTTGCTTGTCGTAGGTCGTGGCGCCTTTGGCTTGCTTGACGACATCCTCGTTGCCCAGGTCGAGGTTTTCGACAAATGCCTCCGCGATGTACTGGGTACGGGCGGTGGCAAAGCTGTTGGGAGGCAGTGGGTTCGTGTCTGTACTGGCTGAGCGCTCGGGCTCAGTGGCCTCTGAAGCGTCGAATTTTTTTATTCTGTTTTCCTCGATCGCCAGTTCCCAGGTACTCGCAGAGAAATCCTGGGGCGTTACTTTTTTGATGCTGCCGTTTTTTAT
Organism: Pseudomonas sp. G5001; assembly: GCF_013385475.1. NCBI lineage: Bacteria > Pseudomonadati > Pseudomonadota > Gammaproteobacteria > Pseudomonadales > Pseudomonadaceae > Pseudomonas > Pseudomonas sp. G5001. Next base: position 99,156 of record NZ_JACAPZ010000013.1, on the reverse strand, counting down.
GTCCAGCCTATAGGTAACAGGTTCCGTGCCACCCTCTACCTGTATCAGCAGCTCATTTTTAATCGGTTTGAAAAGCGAGGTGACCAGGTTTGGGCCCAATTGATAAACAGAGGGCTGGTAAAAAGTGAGGTTGCCCTGCTCGATGTTTTTTCGATCTTCCAGCGGCAGGCTGGCGATCAGGTGCTTTACGGTGGTGGCAACCCCGTCGTTCAGCGACTTGATCGACGCTTCAAACTGCTTTTGAAATGTCGCGTTTACGTCGAACTTGAGCGACTGGCCTTCCAGTGCCTGGGTGATGTCTGGATCCTTGGATTCCCAGGTGTAATCGCCCAAGCCACTCATGGCGATGTCCAGCAACGAATGCAGGCCCGCAGGTGCGCGGTTTGGGTCGTAGAGCGGTACGCCAAACTGTTGTTGGCGGGTGTCCTTCACCGTCAGGGCCTTTTTTTCAAACGGCACATCATCGCCAAATCGCTCTTTGAGCTGGGCCAGTGCAATGGCCTTGCGGCTCGGGATATCGGTCTCCAGCAGGGTGGAGGCCTTCATGCGTTCATCCACCTGCTGAGTGAACTCGACGCGTATCGCTTCCAGCTGGTCGGGGCTGTACGCATCGTTGGGTTGTTTGCTGATAACGCCGTTGGCCACGGCCCAATCAATCAGCGCTGCCCTCTGTGCGCTTTGGGTCACACCGGGCTCGGCGAGTGCAGCGCTTTCGGCCTTGAGCATCACTTGGGCGAAAGTCATGTTCGGTACCGAGCCCGGCGACTGCGCTTCAATCGACGCCGCCGCAACCGCCAGGTTGACCCAGGCCGGGCTGCCATAGGTCACGCTGGCCGGGATGTCTTTGATCAGGAACTCCGGGGCTGTTCTTGCCAGCAATACGTAAGCACCCGCCTGGGCCATCTCGGGGCTCGTTCTGCCCTCGCTCGACAGGTGTGCGCTCAGCCCGTTGACGATGGCAGAGGCCGGCTTGCCCCAATGTTCTTCACTGGCCACGTCGAAACCGGCCAGTTTGTTCCGTTGAGGCGCCTGGATTGACTCGGGATCCATCTGTGCACTGATTGCGGCCAGCAGGTAGTCGTAATGGCTGTTCTTGGTCTCGATACCATTGAGCCCGCGCTGCAGGGCCTGGCCCATCAGTTGGCCTTCGGGCGAGCTTAAAAGAAACTCGAGGATCTTCGCCGGGTCGTTCAAGGCGGCCACAGGAATGGGATTCTGGTACGCGAGAAAGTCCAGGACGCTCTTTGTCTGCGTGACTTGCGGCTGATCGCCGAGGTGGTGGGCGTGGTTCATCGCAAGCAGGCGCAACTGAGTTTGCTGGTTCTGGTCCAGCGGTGCAGGCCAGGACAAGGCACCGCCCAGGTCACCGAAAGGGTGGGCGGCGATCCTGACGGTCGCTTCCAGTTTCAGCTTGAGCAACTCGGCCTTGGAGGTTGGCAGAGGCACCCCGTTGGCATTCAGGAATGCCTCCAGGCTTTGGTTGACCCTGGTCCCCATGTCCAGGGTGTTGTGATGGGATGAGTCCGGATGAATGGCCATTTGTGTGAGCTTCAGGACGGACTGTACATAGGGGGCGGTGTCGTAGTCTTGCAGGGCCGGGGCAGCGAGGTTGATGGCGTCCAGCAGGTTCTGCCAGTTCTGCCGGTCGGCCATGGGCTGTTTCAGCACATCGGAGCGGCTGGCGGCTGATGCTGGCGCTGCTGCAACGGCAGGGGGCGTGGCTGGCTGGGGGCTCAGGGACGATGCCCCGGAAGCAGGGGAGGAAGAGAATTGGGGCGCAGGCTGTTGCACGGAGAGGTTGCTGACATTTTGCATCGGTGGGTACCTGTTTTATTAGGAGATACGCGCCTTTTCCGGGGAGGTTCCCTGTTCCCCACGGCACCCCTTTGGGTGGGGCGGCCCACACACAACGTTCCAGGCTCACTTCGGTTCCCATGTAAGAAGGAAAGTCAATTGCCGAGTGTTAAAAACACATCCATTCGTCTATTTATCAATGGGTTATGTAATCCATGTCGCTACGGGTAGCAGAAAAATAGCGCTCAGGCGCAACTTTGGGGCAAACTCCTCGTTTTTCCGTATTGGCCAAGGCATGCCCATGACTCCCGCGTCGTCTGTCGATGAGAAAAGCTTCCGTAAATTGCTGGGCCGCAACGTGGCACTGCCGTTGGGCGTTGGCGTGCTCAGCGCGGTGTTTTTCGTCGTTCTGATCACCTACCTGTTGTCGGTGATCCAGTGGGTCGAACACACCGACCGGGTAATCAACAATCTCAACGAAACCTCGAAACTGACCGTGGACCTGGAAACCGGCATGCGCGGCTTCCTGATTACCGGTGACGAGCATTTCCTCGACCCGTACGAAGTGGCCAAGCCGCGGATCATTTCCGACTTGCGCAACTTGCAGGCACTGGTGGCGGACAATCCGGAGCAGGTGGACCGGCTCAAGCGTCTGGAATCGTTGCAACAGGCGTGGAACACCTACGCCCAGTCGATGATTGACATGCAGCGGCAAAACGGCGATTACCGCACCGCCGTGAAAGCCGGGCGTGGCAAGAGCCTGACGGACGAGATTCGCAAGGAGTACGACCGGGCGGTGGCGATGGAGCAACAGTTCCGCATCACCCGCAATGAAGACGTTACCCGCACCACGATCATCAGCGTCACCTTGTACCTGGTGTTTGTGCTCGGCCTGAGTGGCTTCCTGGCGTATGTCGGCCGAAAGAATCTTTTAGAACTTTCAAACAGTTACAGCGAAAACCTGATGTCGCAGCAGAGGATCGCCAAGCGCCTCGAGCAGCAAGCCTGGTTGCGCAACGGCCAGACCGAGCTGGCCGAGCAGGTCCTTGGCCAACTGACGCTGAACCTGCTGGGGCGCAACATTTTGCAGTTCTTTGCCCAGTACATGGGCTCGGCGGTGGCGGCGTTGTACGTGCGTGAAGAGCACGGCGGCCTCACACGCGTGGCTACCTATGGCTTCTCCCGCGAGCAGGAGCAGCAGGAACAGTCGATCTACAACGACGAAGGCATCGTCGGCCAATCGGCCCGGCAGGACCGCCTGATTCGCCTGGACGATGTGCCGGTGGATTACTTCAAGGTCAGTTCCGGCCTCGGCGAAGGTGCGACCCGCAGCGTGCTGGTGGTACCGACCAGCGATGATGGCCGGGTCAACGGGGTGATCGAACTGGGTTTCCTGCGTGCACTCGATGACCGTGATGTCGAACTGCTGGAGTTGATTGCCGACAACATCGGCACCTCCATCGAAGCCGCGCGTTATCGCCAGCGCCTGCAAGAAGTGCTGGCCGAAACCCAGCAGCTCAATGAAGAGCTGCAAGTGCAGCAGGAAGAGCTCAAGACCGCCAACGAAGAGCTGGAAGAACAGTCGCGCATCCTCAAGGAGTCCCAGGCCCACCTGGAAACCCAACAGGCGGAGCTGGAGCAGACCAACGAACAATTGGCCGAACAGACCCAGACCCTGGCCGAGCAGCGCGATGCCATGGACCAGAAGAACGTCCAGCTCAACCGCGTACAGATCGAGCTGGAAGAGCGTGCCGACGAGTTGCAGCGCTCCAGCAAGTACAAGTCCGAATTCCTCGCCAACATGTCCCACGAGCTGCGCACGCCGCTGAACAGCTCGTTGATCCTGGCCAAGTTGCTGGCGGAGAACCCCCAGGAAAACCTCAGCGCCGAACAGGTCAAGTTCGCCGAGTCGATCTACTCGGCCGGTAACGACTTGCTCAACCTGATCAATGACATCCTCGATATCTCCAAGGTCGAAGCCGGTAAGCTGGAAATGCGCCCGGAGAACACCAGCGTTGCGCGCCTGGTGGATGGGCTGCGCGGCATGTTCGAGCCGCTGGCGGACGACCGCAAGCTCGGGTTCCAGGTGGAGGTGCAGGAAGGCTCGCCACACATGCTGTTCACCGACCGCCAGCGCCTGGAGCAGATTCTGAAGAACCTGCTGTCCAACGCCATCAAGTTCACCGAGAAAGGTGAGGTCAGCCTGTCGGTATCCCGGGCACCGGGGGAGGGCATCGCCTTTACCGTACGCGACTCGGGGATTGGCATCGCCCCGGACCAGCAGGAAAGCATCTTCGAGGCGTTCCGCCAGGCCGATGGCACCACTAACCGTCGTTACGGCGGCACCGGCCTGGGCCTGTCGATTTCCCGGGACCTGGCGAACCTGCTGGGCGGCTATATCAGCGTCACCAGCGAACCTGGCCAGGGCAGTATCTTTACCCTGGTGGTGCCTGAGCACTATGTAGAGCGTGACGAAGACACCCCGGCGCTGGAACAGCCGCGCGCGGTAGTCCCTGTGCCTGCACCGGCGCCGATCAAGGTGTCGCCGATGCCGATCGCCCACGAAGCGCAGATCCCGCGCTTTATCGATGACCGCGACAAGGCTCCGTTCGCCACGCGTTGCATCCTAGTGGTGGAAGATGAGGCCAACTTTGCCCGCATCCTCTTCGACCTCGCCCATGAACTGGGTTACCACTGCCTGGTGGCCCATGGCGCAGACGAAGGCTACGCCCTGGCGGAACAGTACATTCCCGACGCGATCCTGCTGGACATGCGCCTGCCGGACCATTCCGGCCTGACCGTGCTGCAACGTCTCAAGGAACATGCCGGGACCCGCCATATCCCGGTGCACGTGATTTCCGTGGAGGACCGCGTCGAAGCCGCCATGCACATGGGCGCCGTGGGCTATGCAGTCAAGCCGACCACCCGCGAAGAGCTCAAGGATGTGTTCGCCCGCCTGGAAGCCAAGCTGACGCAGAAGGTCAAGCGTGTGCTGCTGGTGGAAGACGATGACCTTCAGCGAGACAGCATTGCCCGCCTGATCGGCGACGATGATATCGAGATCACCGCCGTAGGCTTCGCCCAGGAGGCCCTGGACCTGCTGCGCACCCACATCTACGACTGCATGATCATCGATCTCAAGCTGCCGGACATGCTCGGCAACGAGCTGCTCAAGCGCATGTCCATCGAGGACATCTGCTCGTTCCCGCCGGTGATCGTCTACACCGGGCGCAACCTGACCCGCGATGAAGAGGCCGAACTGCGCAAGTATTCGCGCTCGATCATCATCAAGGGCGCGCGTTCCCCCGAGCGCCTGCTGGACGAGGTGACACTCTTTCTGCACAAAGTCGAATCGCAGTTGTCCCATGAACGCCAGACAATGCTCAGGACTGCCCGCAGCCGCGACAAGGTGTTCGAGGGCCGCAAGATCCTGCTGGTGGATGACGATGTACGCAATATCTTCGCCCTGACCAGTGCCCTGGAGCACAAGGGCGCGATTGTCGTGATCGGCCGTAATGGCCGCGAGGCGATCGAGAAACTCAATGAAGTCGATGACATCGACCTGGTACTGATGGACGTGATGATGCCGGAGATGGACGGGTACGAGGCCACCGCCTTGATCCGCCAGGACCCGCGCTGGCGCAAGCTGCCGATCATCGCGGTGACGGCCAAGGCCATGAAGGACGATCAGGAGCGCTGCCTGGCGGCAGGCTCCAACGATTACCTGGCCAAGCCCATCGACCTGGACCGGTTGTTTTCATTGATTCGCGTGTGGCTACCCAAGATGGAACGGATTTAATTGGAACGAAGCACTGACATCGAACTGCGCTTGTTGATTGAGGCGATTTACCTCAAGTACAGCTACGACTTTCGCGACTACTCCGGCGCTTCGGTCAAGCGCCGCGTGGCTCATGCGTTACGTCAGTTCGACTGCGCCACCATCTCGGCCTTGCAGGAACGGGTGCTGCATGACCCGACGGCGTTCATGCAGTTACTGCAGTTCCTGACGATTCCGGTCAGCGAAATGTTTCGCGACCCCTCGCACTTCCTGGCGATTCGCAAGGAAGTGGTGCCGCTGCTCAAGACCTACCCGTCGATCAAGATCTGGATCGCGGGCTGCAGTACCGGGGAGGAGGTGTATTCCATGGCCATCCTGTTGCGTGAGGAAGGCCTGCTGGAACGCACCATCATCTACGCCACCGACATCAATCCCCGGTCCCTGGAAAAAGCCAAGCAGGGGATCTTTTCCCTCGAGAACATCCGCGCCTATACCCACAACTACCAACAGGCCGGTGGCCAGCGTTCGTTTGCCGATTACTACACGGCGGCTTACGATCATGCGATCTTCGACAAGACCCTGCGGGAGAACGTGACGTTTGCCGATCACAGCCTGGCGACCGATAGCGTGTTTTCCGAAACTCAATTAATTTCCTGTCGCAACGTATTGATTTACTTCAATAAAAAGTTGCAGGATCGGGCGTTTGGACTGTTCCATGAGTCGCTGTGTCACCGCGGCTTCCTGGTGCTGGGCAGCAAGGAAACCCTGGACTTTTCCGCCTACAGCAAACAGTTCGAACCCCTGGTCAAGCAAGAACGGATCTACCGAAAATTATGAATGAAGCTACTGCCAGCCCGGTATCCGGGATCGAGGCCATTGTGATCGGCGCTTCCGCGGGCGGTGTCGAGGCATTGCTGAGCATTTTTGGCGAGCTGCCGGCGAGCTTCGGCCTGCCGATCATTACCGTGCTGCATTTGCCCGACGAGCGCCGCAGCCAGTTGGCGGAAGTGTTTGACCGACGCGTATCGATGAAGGTAGTGGAGGCCCGCGACAAGGAAGTGATCCAGCCCGGCACCCTGTATTTTGCCGGCCCCGGTTATCACCTGTCGGTGGAGCACGACCGCAGCCTGTCACTGAGCCAGGAGGACCGCGTGCACCATTCCCGCCCGGCAATCGACTACCTGTTTGATTCAGCCGCCGACGTCTACGGCAAGGGGTTGCTGGCGATTTTGCTGACGGGGGCCAACCAGGACGGCGCCCGGGGCCTGGCCCACGTCAAGCAGAGCGGCGGTACCACGGTGGTGCAGGACCCTTTGGAGGCCCGCGTCGCCGTGATGCCCCGGGCCGCCCTGGCGCTGCATGAACCTGACCATATCCTCACCTTGAGCCGCATCGGCACCTTGCTGGCTTCCCTGGAATCCTCCCCATGTTAAGTACTGTCCAGGCCAAACTGCTGATCGTCGACGATCTGCCGGAAAACCTGCTGGCCCTTGAAGCGCTGATCAAGCGCGAGGACCGCCAGGTCTATAAGGCATTGAGCGCCGACGAGGCCTTGTCGTTGCTGCTGGAGCACGAGTTCGCCATGGCCATTCTCGACGTGCAGATGCCGGGCATGAACGGCTTCGAGCTGGCCGAGCTGATGCGCGGCACCGAAAAGACCAAGAACATTCCCATCGTGTTTGTCAGCGCTGCCGGCCGTGAGCTCAACTATGCGTTCAAGGGCTACGAAAGCGGCGCCGTGGATTTCCTGCACAAGCCGCTGGATATCCACGCGGTCAAGAGCAAGGTCAACGTATTCGTTGACCTGTACCGCCAGAGCAAGGCGATGAAGCAGCAGGTTGAAGCCCTGGAGCAAAGCCGGCGCGAGCAGGAAGCCTTGCTCACGCGCTTGCAGGCCACCCAGGCCGAACTGGAGCAGGCCGTGCGCATGCGCGATGACTTCATGTCGATCGTCGCCCACGAAGTGCGCACGCCCCTTAACGGGCTGATCCTGGAAACCCAGCTGCGCAAGATGCACCTTGCCCGGGACAACGCCGCAGCGTTTACCCTGGACAAGATGCATGCCATGGTCGACCGCGATGAGCGACAGATCCAGAGCCTGATCCGCCTGATCGAAGACATGCTCGACGTGTCGCGCATTCGCACGGGCAAGCTGTCGATCCGCCCCGGTCGCTTTGACCTCACGCAACTGGTGCACAACCTGCTGGAAAATTTTGCGCCGCAGGTGGCGGCGGCGGAGTCTTCGGTGGCCTGGGTCCAGGAAGGGCCGGTGGTAGGCAACTGGGATGAATTCCGTATCGAGCAGGTGGTGTCCAACCTGTTGACCAACGCCTTGCGCTACGGGGCCAAGAGCCCGGTGGAAGTGCGGGTGTACGCCGAGCATGGCGAAGCGCGGGTAGAAGTACGTGACCACGGGATCGGCATCAGCGAAGACAACCAGAAGCGTATTTTCCAACAGTTCGAGCGCGTGTCGGCCAACCATGCCGTGGCGGGCCTGGGCCTGGGGTTGTTTATCTCCGAGCAGATTATCGCGGCCCACGGCGGGACCATTGAAGTGGAAAGCCGGATAGGCGAGGGCGCGCTGTTCCGCGTCTGCCTGCCCCTGGAGGCCGGGGCATGAAATCAATCGCAAATCCGACGCAACCTCTGCGTGACCCCATGGTCGTATCAGCAGCAATTGACCGGACAAAGGCTTCCCATGAGTGAAGATGCACAAGATGTTGTACTGATCGTCGAAGATGACGAATCGATTATGTTTGTGTTGGGCGAGTACCTGGCGGGCCTGGGGTATCGGGTGTTGAAGGCGATTGACGGTGAGCAGGCGTTTGAAATCCTGGCCACCAAGCCGCACCTGGACCTGATGGTGACCGACTACCGCCTGCCTGGCGGCATTTCCGGGGTGCAGATCGCCGAGCCTGCGATCAAGCTGCGACCGGAATTGAAAGTGATCTTCATCAGCGGTTACCCGCAGGAGATTCTCGACTGCAACAGCCCGATCACGCGCAATGCGCCGATCCTGGCCAAACCGTTTGACCTGGATACGTTGCAGGAACATATCCAGCGGCTGTTGGCTTAACGTCTTGAGAAGAGGGAGCACACTCCCTCTTCAAGCCTTGATCATCTCCCTCACCTTTGCCGTCAACAGATCAAAGGTGAACGGCTTGGTGATCATCTGCATGCCCGGGTCCAGAAAACCGCCCCGTACAGCCGCATGCTCTGCATAGCCGGTAATAAACAACACCTTCAACTCGGGCCGCACCTGCCGGCCGATCTCCGCCAGTTGCCGGCCGTTCATGCCGGGCAGGCCAACGTCGCTGATCAGCAGGTCAATGCGCTGGCTGGACTCGATGATCGGCATGGCACTGTCGGCATCACCGGCTTCGACGAAGGCATAGCCCAGTTCACTCAGCACGGCGCTGACCAGCACCCGCACGGCCGGGTCGTCCTCGACGATCAGCACGGTCTCGCCGGCATTGGCGAACGGCAGCAATGCCGGGTTGAGCGGTTCATCTGCAATGACCTCGCCGACATACCTCGGCAGGAACAGGCTGACGGTGGTGCCTTGGCCCACCACACTGTGGATCGACACATGCCCGTGGGATTGGCGCGCAAACCCGTAGATCATCGACAACCCCAGCCCGGTGCCCTGGCCGATGGGTTTGGTGGTGAAGAACGGGTCAAATGCACGGCTGATCACGCTCTCGGGCATGCCGCAGCCGGTGTCGCTGACGCTCAGTTCCACATAGTCGCCAGGGGTGAGGGTGCCGTAGGCTGCGGTAAACACACTGTCCAAGTGGCGGTTGGTGGTTTCCACCACCAGTTTGCCGCCGTTGGGCATCGCATCCCGGGCATTGATGGCGAGGTTGAGCAGGGCGCTTTCCAGCTGGTTGGGGTCGGCTTCGGCGGTCCAGAGTTGCTCGGTCAGGCGGATATCCAGGGCAATGCTTTCATTCAGGCTGCGTTGCAGCAGCTCACCCATCGAACTCACCAATTGATTGATCTGTACCGGTTTTGAATCCAGCGACTGGCGACGGGAAAACGCCAGCAAGCGGTGGGTCAGGGCGGCCGCGCGGTTGGCTGAAGTGACACCCAGGTCGATCAGGCTGTCGAGGTCTTCGGTGCGGCCTCGAGCCACGCGCCTGCGCAGCAGTTCCAGGCTGCCGATGATGCCGGTCAGCATGTTGTTGAAGTCATGGGCGATGCCGCCGGTCAATTGGCCGACGGCTTCCATTTTCTGCGATTGGCGCAACGCTTCTTCGTTATTGCGCAGCTGCGCCGTGCGTTCTTCCACCTGTTGCTCAAGGGTTTCCAGGGTGCTTTGCAGGCGCTGTTCGCTCTGGCTCAGGTCGATCAGCCGGTCGCGGGCCTCGTATTGCCGACGACGTCCGCGCAGCGCCGTGGTCACGAGGCTGATCAGGGTGATCGGGTGGAACGGACGCTCCAGGAACGTCACGTTGCCCAGCAAGGTGCTCAGGTGCGACGAGCCATTCTGTTCGCTGCCGCCGTGGTGCGTCATCAGCACAATCGGCAGGTCTGACCACGCCGGTTGCTGATGCAGGTACGTGAGCAGCGGTTCCAGGTCGATACCGCGCAGGGCTTCGGCAGCAATGACCAGCAAGCCGGCACCGTGCTCCAGCTCCTCGCAGAGCATCTGCAAATGGCTGGCGATGATGCCGTTGAAACCAGCCTCATTGAGCATCATCAACGCCAGGGAGCTGTCGCGACCCAGGGGCGCCAGAATAATCGCCCGTTCGAAAATGGCCGGCAGGCCACTCATGAACTTTCATCCTTGAGCAGCGGGTTGTCGGTGCCCATGTAGGTCGGTACGCCGCGCAATACACCCTGGAACGCATCAAGCGGTTCGCCGATGGTCATGCCCCGACTGCCGATGCGGTATTCGCGAATGGTCGATTCGTGGCTGCCGGTGCGTTTCTTGATGATCGAAATAGCGCGCCGCACCTTGCCCAGCGCTTCGAAGTAACGCAGCAGGATCACGGTGTCGGCCAGATAGGTAATGTCCACCGGCGCCTGCATGTCCCCCACCAGCCCGTGCTGGGCGACGGTCATGAAGGTCGCGGCGCCACGGCGGTTGAGGTACAGCAGCAGTTCGTGCATGTGCAGGATCAACGCGTTCTCTTCCGGCATCGCGGCCTGATAGCCATTGACGCTGTCGATCACCACGGTCTTGATCCCGCGTTCGTCCACACAGCGGCGCACCCGATGGGAGAACTCGCCGGGGGACAACTCGGCGGCGTCCACCTGTTCGATCAGCAGGTTGCCGGTGCCTTGCAGGGCCTCCAGGTCGATGCCCATGTTCTTCATGCGCTCGAACAGCAGGCCCAGCTCTTCGTCAAAAATGAACAGCGCGGCTTTTTCGCCCCGGGAGACGGCTGCCGCGGCAAAGATCATCGAGATCAGCGATTTGCCGGTACCGGCCGGGCCCAGGATCAAGGTGCTGGAACCGGTCTCGATCCCGCCGCCCAACAGGGCGTCCATCTCGCGGATGCCGCTGGTGAGGGTCTGGCGGTTGTAGCCGCCACGGTGCTCGGCTGCCACCAGGCGCGGGAACACATGTACGCCGTCTTCCATGATGGTGAAGTCGTGAAAACCGCCGCGGTATTTCTGCCCACGGTATTTCACGATCCGCACGCGGCGGCGCTCGGCGCCGTAGTTGGGGGTCAGTTCTTCCAGGCGAATCACACCGTGGGCCACGCTGTGTACGGTCTTGTCGAGGGACTCGGTGGTCAGGTCGTCCAGCAGCAGCACGGTGGCGTCGTAGCGCACGAAGTAGTGCTTGATCGCCAGGATCTGCCGGCGATAGCGCAGGGAGCTTTGCGCCAGCAGGCGGATTTCCGAAAGGCTGTCGATCACGACGCGGGTAGGTTTGACCCGTTCCACCACTTCGAAGATCTGCCGGGTGGCTTCGCCCAGCTCAAGGTCCGAGGAATACAGGAGGCTTTGCTGGTGCTCGGCATTGAGCAGGCTTTCGGGGGGAGTCAGTTCAAAGATGTGAATGTGTTCGTCCAGGTCCCAACCATGGGACTTGGCACCCTGGCGCAACTCGCGCTCGGTTTCCGACAGGGTGATGTACAGCGATCGTTCGCCGTTTTTTGCGCCGGCCTGGAGGAAATGCAGGGCCACGGTGGTTTTACCGGTGCCGGGTTCACCTTCCAGCAGGAACAAATGGCTACGGGAAAGCCCTCCGGCAAGAATGTCGTCCAGACCTTCAATACCGGTGGCCGCCTTTGCTGTGAACAGCTCTTTGGATGTAGACAAGAAGTGCCCTCGGGTCACAAATAAGTAGTCGGCAGCGCCGTCTGGGGCGCGCCATATTTACTTGACCTTGCCGCCGTGTGGCGGTTCAACGTTTTGTATCAAATACCGCTTTTACAGGCCCTGTTGCAGCGCCGGGTCGTCCGGATTCTGCTGCTCAAGCTGTGCCAGCAGCACCTGCACATTCTGCAACTGGCCGGTTTCCTTCCAGTAATTGACCAGCAGCACCCTGGCTTTGCGATTGGCCGGGTTGCGCTGGATGATTTCTTCCAGCTGGCGCTGGGCGGCCTCCAGTTCCTGCTGGGCGTGCAGGGTGGTGGCCAGGTCGTAGCGGTAATCCTGGTTGTTCGGTTCGAGCTCCACCGCTCGGGACAGGCTGAGCAGGGCAAAGGCGCGCTCGCCATGGTGCAGCAGCCACATGCCCAGGGCATGTTGCAGGTAGGCCGAATCGGGGTGGGCCTGCAACTGTTTGGCCAGGAGTTGGCGGGACTCGTCGACCTTGCCCTGCTTGTCCAGCAGTTCAATTTGCGCGACCACGGCTTGCAGGTTGTCCGGTTGCAGGCGCATCGCCTGCTCCAGGGCGTTTTGTGCGTCGGGCAGCAGCGCGCTGTGAATGTACAGGCGTGCCAGCTGGATCCAGCCTTCGGGGCTTTCGGGTTGGCCCTTGAGCAGCTTTACGTATTCGTCGAGCACTTGCTGCAACGGGCCGAAGTACAGGCCCAGGGTATCCGGGGACAGCCCGAGCAAGGCATTGGCCGCGGCAAACCTGACGCTTTGCTCCGGGTCATCCAGCAGTGGCCCGAGCAACAGCGTGCGCTGGCCGCTGGGCACCAGGCCGACAATGCTGTGAATCGCCGCCTCGCGCACCATCGGTGCGTCGTTGGCCAGGTCCTTGTCCGCCAGCTTGAGGGCCTGGGGGCTTGGGTAGTTGGGCAGTTCGGCATGCAGGGCGGCGCGGCGCACATCGGAGAGGTCCGGGCGGCCCAACTGTTGATACAGCACCCGGGCAGCGCCGGGTTCACCGTTGTGCGCCTGTTTCAAGGCCTTGGCGTAACCATGGGCGATGGCCGGGGGCACCACCACCGGCGTGGTGCGGGTGAAATACCAGGTGATCAGCACAATAAACAACAGGGCGCACAGGCCGACGATGGAGTAACGGCGTGACTTTGACATGCAGGCGTCCGAAAGCTGGGCAGCTAGTGCAAAGCCATCAGCTTCGGTCAGGTTATCGCGAGTGTCAAACCCGCATCACGTCAGCACGAACTCAATCGGCTCAAGGGCCGGCGGCAGCGTGGTTTCGCCGAGGGCGGCGAGAATCTCGCGCTCCAGGGTGCGCACGATGGCGTTGCAGGGCAGGTCGTTTTCGTCGAAGCCGAACGGGTCTTCGAGGTCGTCGCCGATTTCGTCCAGGCCGAAGAAGGTGTAGCTGACGATGGCGGTGAACACCGGGGTCAGCCAGCCCAGCGGCTCGGCCATGGCGAAGGGCAGCAGGATACAGAACAGGTAGATGGTGCGGTGCAGCAGCAAGGTGTAGGGGAAGGGCAGCGGGGTGTGTTTGATCCGCTCGCAGGAGGCCTGGACCTGGCTCAGGCCGTACAGCCGGGTTTCCAGTTGGGTGTAGCGCCAGTCGCTGATGTGGCCCTGTTCGGCGAGGTTCGAGCAGCGGGCGCCGAGGTCTTGCAGGATGCTGTCGGGGAGGTTCGGGTGGCCGGGTTCTGGGTTGGCCCACGGTTTGATCGCCTGGCTTTCGTCTTCCAGGCGCAGGCGGGCGATCAGGCCATGGGCGAAACCGCACAGGCTGCGCAGGACGTGTTTGCGTTCGGCAGGGTTGAGGACCTGGGTTTCGCGGATCAGTGAGCGGATCTCGATGATCATCTGGCCCAGTTGTTTGCGGCCTTCCCACCAGCGGTCGTAGCAGGCGTTGTTGCGAAAGCTCATGAAGATGGACAGTGACAGCCCCAGCAGTGTGAAGGGTGTGGCGTTGACCTTGGAAAAGTAGGCCGGGTGCAGGGTTTCTACCAGCACGATGACTGAGGCCAGGAGGGTGACCAGCAGGCTGCGCAGCGCAATGCGTTTGGCGATCGAGCCCTTGAGGGAGAACAGGATGCCGAGCAGGTTGGGTTTGGGACGGACGATCATGGGCGGGCTTCTTGGGTGGCGCAGGCTGTCAGGTTAGAAGTATGTTTGCGTTGCGTCCAATTGCTTGGGCTGACTGGGTGATTGGTGGGGTCTATCGGGATTGAGTACATATCCGTTTTTTCGGTGACCAGAGCGAAAGCAGATCTGCTTTTCTGTGGGAGCGGGCTTGCTCGCGAAAAACCTTAGGGCGCCGCGTTCATCCAGAATGC
>NZ_JACAPZ010000013.1:0-84929 GCF_013385475.1 Pseudomonas sp. G5001 | reverse complement strand
TGATTTTGCTCTTCAACACTCACACACACCAAACAGCGCCCCCCCATTGGCCAAACCAGTCAACCAAGTTGAAAGCTTTGACCATTGCCCACCCACCGCTCTAGAGCGACTATTTCACCGGTCTACGTACCCATCCTGAAAATAAAAAACACACAGGGATTTGAAGCGATGCGTGATTACTTGGCTGCCACCACCCAGTTCAACTACCAACACACCGTCGACGCTGCCTTATCGGGCAACCTGCAGGCCCTCAACGCCTGCGTCGAATGCTGCGACCGCCACGCATTACCTGGCCGCATCGCACTGTTCTGGGAGGGCAAGGACGGCCGCAGCGCCACCGTCACCTTCACCCAACTGCAAGACCAGGCCGCACGCTTCGCCAACTTCCTCCTGGCCCAGGGTGTCAATCGCGGCGACAAGGTGGCAGGCCTCCTGCCACGCACCGCCGAGCTGCTGGTGGTCGTCCTCGCCACCTGGCGCATCGGCGCGGTCTATCAGCCGCTGTTCACCGCCTTCGGCCCCAAGGCCATCGAACACCGCCTGAACAGCTCCGGCGCCGCGCTGGTGGTGACGGATGCAGTAAACCGTCCCAAACTGACGGAAGTGGCCGACTGCCCGACCATCGTCACCGTCGCCGGCTCCAACGGCGAAGGCATCGTGCGCGGCGATTTCAGCTTCTGGGCCGAGCTGCCCAACTATTCCAACCTCTGCGAACCCGTATTGCTGGGCGCCGACGACCCGTTCCTGCTGATGTTCACCTCAGGCACCACCGGCCCGTCGAAAGCCCTGGCCGTGCCGCTCAAAGCAATCGTTGCGTTTCAGAGCTACACCCGCGACGCCGTCGACCTGCGCCCCGAAGACGCATTCTGGAACGTCGCCGACCCGGGCTGGGCCTACGGCATCTATTTCGGCGTGACCGGCCCCTTGTCCATGGGCCACCCGATCACCTTCTACGATGGCCCGTTCACCCTCGAAAGCACGTGCCGTGTCATCAACAAATACGGGATTACCAACCTCACCGGTTCGCCCACCGCCTACCGCCTGCTGATCGCCGGGGGCGAGCAGTTCGCCAAGTCGATCAAGGGCAAGCTGCGTATTGTCAGCAGCGCCGGCGAGCCATTGAACCCGGAAGTGATCCGCTGGTTCGCCGATAACCTCGGCGTGACCATCCACGACCACTACGGCCAGACCGAGCTGGGCATGGTGCTGTGCAATCACCATGGCCTGGAGCATCCGGTGCACGTCGGCTCCGCAGGCTTTGCCTCGCCGGGCCATCGCATCGTGGTGCTGGACGACAACCATCAGGAGCTGCCCGCCGGCCAGCCAGGCATCCTGGCTATCGACCGCGAGCAATCGCCGATGTGCTGGTTTGCCGGTTATGACGGCGTCAAGACCAAGGCCTTCGTCGGCAAGTACTACCTCAGCGGCGATACGGTGGAGCTGAACCCCGATGGCAGCATCAGCTTTGTCGGGCGCAGCGACGATGTGATTACCACTTCCGGCTATCGCGTGGGGCCGTTCGACGTAGAGAGCGCCTTGATCGAGCATCCGGCCGTGGTGGAGGCCGCCGTAGTGGGCAAGCCATGTCCGGAACGCACCGAGATCGTCAAGGCGTTTGTGGTGCTCAGCGAGCAGTACCGCGCCGAGCCGGCCCTGGCCGAAGAGCTGCGCCAGCACGTGCGCAAGCGCCTGGCCGCTCACTCGTACCCGCGGGAAATCGAATTTGTCAGCGAGCTGCCCAAGACCCCGAGCGGCAAGCTGCAACGCTTCATTTTGCGTAATCAGGAAATTGCCAAGGCCCAGGCGGCCACGGCGTGACCCATTCTTCAAGGAAACAATGATGCAGATTGAGAACAAGGTTTTTCTGGTCAGCGGTGGCGCTTCAGGCCTCGGCGCGGCAACCGCCGAGATGCTCGTGGCGGCCGGTGCCAAGGTGATGCTGGTGGACCTGAACGCCGACGCAGTGGCCGCCCAGGCGCAAAAGCTCGGCGCGCAGGCCCGCAGCGTAGTCGCCGATATCAGCCAGGAAGCCGCTGCCGACGCGGCGGTACAGGCCACCGTCGCCGCCTTTGGCGGTTTGCATGGGTTGGTCAACTGTGCCGGTGTGGTGCGGGGCGAGAAAATCCTCGGCAAAAATGGCCCGCACGTGCTGGCCAACTTCGCCCAGGTGATCAACGTCAACCTGATCGGCAGTTTCAACCTGCTGCGCCTGGCTGCAGCGGCTATCGCTGAAACCGAGGCGAATGCCGATGGCGAGCGCGGTGTGATCATCAATACCGCTTCAGTGGCAGCGTTTGACGGCCAGATCGGCCAGGCGGCCTATGCCGCGTCCAAGGGCGCGATTGCCAGCCTGACCCTGCCGGCGGCCCGCGAACTGGCGCGCTACGGGATTCGGGTGATGACCATCGCCCCCGGTATTTTCGAAACTCCGATGATGGCGGGCATGACGCCGCAAGTGCGCGAATCCCTCGCCGCCGGCGTGCCATTCCCGCCGCGCCTGGGCAAACCGGGCGAGTACGCCGCGCTGGTGCGGCATATCATTGAAAACAGCATGCTCAACGGCGAGGTGATCCGTCTCGACGGCGCCTTGCGCATGGCAGCCAAATAAGGAGATTTTCATGACTGATCCAATCGTTATTGTCAGCGCGGTACGCACCCCGATGGGCGGGTTCCAGGGCGATCTCAAAGGCCTCACCGCTCCGCAACTGGGCGCTGCGGCGATTCGTGCAGCGGTCGAACGCGCCGGTATCGCTTCCGATGCCGTGGATGAAGTGCTGTTCGGTTGCGTGCTGCCCGCCGGCCTCGGCCAGGCGCCGGCACGCCAGGCGGCGCTGGGTGCTGGCCTGGACAAGTCCACGCGCTGCACCACCCTCAACAAGATGTGCGGCTCGGGCATGGAAGCCACGATCCTGGCCCATGACGCGTTGCTGGCAGGCAGCGTGGAGGTGGTCATCGCCGGTGGCATGGAGAGCATGTCCAACGCGCCGTACCTGCTGGACCGTGCCCGCAGCGGCTATCGCATGGGCCACGGCCGGGTGCTCGACCACATGTTCCTCGACGGCCTTGAAGACGCCTACGACAAGGGCCGCCTGATGGGCACCTTTGCCGAGGACTGCGCCGAGCACAACGGCTTTTCCCGCGAGGCCCAGGACGCGTTCGCGATTGCGTCCCTGACCCGTGCGCAACAGGCGATCACCGACGGCAACTTCATCGCCGAAATCGTCCCGGTGCAGGTCACCGTGGGCAAGGAACAGAAAACCATCATCCACGACGAACAGCCGCCGAAAGCCAAGCTGGACAAGATCGCCACCCTGAAGCCGGCCTTCCGTGAAGGCGGCACGGTGACGGCAGCCAACTCCAGTTCGATTTCCGACGGTGCGGCGGCGCTGCTGCTGATGCGCCAGTCCGAAGCGCACAAGCGCGGGCTCAAGCCTCTGGCGGTGATCCATGGCCACGCGGCGTTTGCCGATGAGCCTGGCCTGTTCCCGGTAGCGCCGGTGGGGGCGATCCGCAAGCTGATGAGCAAGACCGGCTGGAACCTCGACGAAGTCGACCTGTTTGAAATCAACGAAGCCTTTGCCGTGGTCAGCCTGGTGACCATGAGCAAGCTGGAGATTCCCCACAGCAAGGTCAACATCCACGGCGGTGCCTGTGCCCTGGGCCATCCGATTGGCGCGTCCGGCGCGCGGATCCTGGTGACCCTGCTTTCGGCCCTGCGCCAGAAAGGCCTCAAGCGCGGCGTTGCAGCGATCTGCATCGGCGGCGGTGAAGCCACGGCCATGGCCGTTGAATGCCTGTACTAAGGAACACCTATGCTGCCGAATGACGAACAACTGCAAATCAGCGAAGCCGCCCGGCAATTTGCCCAGGAACGCCTTAAACCGTTCGCTGCCGAGTGGGACCGCGAGCATCGCTTTCCCAAGGAAGCCATTGGTGAAATGGCCGAGCTGGGCTTTTTCGGCATGCTGGTCCCGGAGCAATGGGGCGGCTGTGATACCGGCTACCTGGCCTACGCCATGGCCCTGGAAGAGATCGCTGCCGGTGACGGCGCCTGCTCGACCATCATGAGCGTGCACAACTCCGTGGGCTGCGTGCCGATCCTCAAGTTCGGCAATGATCAACAGCGCGAGCAGTTCCTCAAGCCCCTGGCCAGTGGTGCGATGCTCGGTGCGTTTGCCTTGACCGAGCCCCAGGCCGGTTCCGACGCCAGCGGCCTGAAAACCCGTGCCCGGCTGGAGGGCGATCACTACGTCTTGAATGGCTGCAAGCAGTTCATCACCTCCGGGCAAAACGCCGGGATCGTGATTGTGTTTGCAGTCACCGATCCGGCTGCCGGCAAACGCGGCATCAGCGCCTTTATCGTGCCCACCGACTCGCCGGGCTACAGCGTCGCGCGGGTCGAGGACAAGCTCGGCCAGCATGCTTCCGACACCTGCCAGATCCTGTTTGAGGATGTGCAGGTGCCGGTGGCCAATCGTTTGGGCGAGGAGGGCGAAGGCTACCGGATCGCCCTGGCCAACCTCGAAGGCGGGCGTGTCGGCATTGCTTCGCAAGCGGTAGGCATGGCACGGGCGGCATTTGAAGCGGCCCGGGACTACGCCCGCGAGCGGGAAAGCTTTGGCAAGCCGATCATCGAGCACCAGGCCGTGGCCTTCCGCCTGGCGGACATGGCGACGCAAATCGCCGTGGCGCGGCAGATGGTGCATTACGCCGCCGCCCTGCGTGACAGCGGCAAGCCGGCGCTGGTGGAAGCGTCCATGGCCAAGCTGTTTGCTTCGGAAATGGCCGAAAAGGTCTGCTCGGCAGCCTTGCAAACCCTCGGCGGTTACGGTTACCTGAGCGACTTTCCCCTGGAGCGGATCTACCGCGATGTGCGGGTCTGCCAGATTTACGAAGGCACCAGCGATATTCAACGCATGGTCATTTCACGCAATCTCTGAGGAGTCTCTATGAGTTACGAAAGCATTTTGCTGGACGTGCAGGGCCGGGTCGGGCTGATCACCCTCAATCGCCCGCAAGCGCTGAACGCCCTGAACGCGCAACTGGTCAGCGAGCTGAACCAGGCGCTGGACAGCCTGGAAGCCAACCCGGAAATCGGCTGCATCGTGCTAACCGGCTCGAAAAAAGCCTTTGCCGCCGGTGCCGACATCAAGGAAATGGCCGAGCTGACCTACCCGCAGATCTACCTCGACGACCTGTTCAGCGACAGCGATCGCGTGGCCAACCGCCGCAAGCCGATCATCGCGGCGGTCAACGGGTTTGCCCTGGGTGGCGGCTGTGAACTGGCCTTGATGTGCGACTTCATCCTGGCGGGTGACAACGCCAAGTTTGGCCAGCCGGAAATCAACCTCGGCGTGCTGCCGGGCATGGGCGGCACCCAGCGCCTGACCCGCGCCGTGGGCAAGGCCAAAGCCATGGAAATGTGCCTGACCGGGCGCTTTATCGATGCGGTGGAAGCCGAGCGCTGCGGGATCGTCGCGCGCATCGTGCCGGCGGATGAGCTGTTGGACGAAGCACTGAAGGTCGCGGCCCTGATCGCCGGCAAGTCGGTGCCCATCAGCATGATGGTCAAGGAAAGCGTGAACCGCGCGTTTGAAGTGAGCCTGTCCGAAGGCGTGCGCTTTGAGCGCCGGGTGTTCCACGCGGCGTTTGCCACGCTGGATCAGAAGGAAGGCATGGCGGCGTTTGTGGCCAAGCGTGCGCCGGAGTTCAAGGACAAGTAAACACTGTCCTGAAACGCTGAAGATCAAAAAATGTGGGAGCGGGCTTGCTCGCGAAGGCGGTATTACAGTCACCCGATGTATCGACTGATCCACCGCCTTCGCGAGCAAGCCCGCTCCCACATGGGTTATGCGAAATACCTGTTACAGCTGGTAGTTTTTCAATTCTCTGGCAATCACCATCCGCTGAATCTCGCTGGTGCCCTCGTAAATCTGGGTAATCCGCGCATCCCGGTAGTAACGCTCCACCGGGTAGTCCTCCAGATAGCCATAACCCCCATGAATCTGCATGGCTGAAGAGCACACCTTCTCGGCCATTTCCGAGGCAAACAGCTTGGCCTGGGAGGCCTCCGACAGGCATGGCTTGCCCGCACTGCGCAATCGGGCGGCGTGCAGGATCAGCAAGCGCGCCGCATTCAGGCGGGTTTGCATGTCGGCCAGCAAGTTGGCCACGCTCTGGTGCTCGATGATCGCCTTGTCGAACTGCACCCGGTCACGGGCATAGGCCAGCGCGGCCTCAAAGGCGGCACGCGCAATACCCAGCGCCTGGGCGGCAATCCCGATGCGTCCGCCTTCGAGGTTGGACAGGGCGATGGCCAGGCCCTTGCCGCGTTCACCCAGCAGGTTGGCTTCCGGCACGGTGCACTGGTTGAGGGTGACGGCACAGGTGTCCGACGCACGAATGCCCATCTTGTGTTCGGTACGGTCCACCACGAAGCCCGGGGTGTTGGTCGGCACCAGGAACGCCGAGATGCCTTTCTTGCCCAGCTCCGGGTCGGTCACTGCAAACACGATCGCCAGCTTGGCGCGCTTGCCGTTGCTGACAAACTGCTTGGCGCCGTTGATCACCCACTGGCCGTCCCGCAGTTCGGCACGGGTGCGCAGGTTGTGCGCTTCGGAACCGGCCTGGGGTTCGGTAAGGCAGAAGCAACCGATGGCCTGGCCGCTGGCCAGTTCCGCCAACCAGGTTTCCTTTTGTGCTTGTGAGCCGTAGTTGAGGATTGGCCCGCAACCCACTGAATTATGGATACTCATCAGTGCGCCGGTAGCGCCGTCGCCAGCGGAAATCTCTTCCACTGCCAGGGCGTAGGCCACGTAGTCGACGTAGGTGCCGCCCCATTCTTCAGGCACCACCATGCCCAGCAAACCCAACTCGCCCATCTTGGCGACCAAAGCATCGTCGATCCAGCCGGCCTTTTCCCAAGCCTGGGCGTGGGGGGCGATTTCGCCACGGGCAAAGTCCCGCGCCATGTCGCGGATCATCACTTGTTCTTCTGTAAATTCAATATCTTGCATGACTTAGTTCCCGTTCTTGTCGAAGTCGCGGAAGAAGCTTTCGACATGATCAGCCTCCAACGCCTGCAGGGTTGGAGGGTTCCAGCGAGGGGTTTTGTCCTTGTCGATCAGCAGGGCACGGACGCCTTCGATCAGGTCGCCACGGGCAAACCATTGGCGATCCAGGTGCAGTTCCAGGGCAAAGCATTGCTCCAGCGGCAGGTGGCGCCCGCGACGCAGCATCTGCAGGGTCACGGCCATGGCCAGGGGGGAGCGCGTCTGCACCAGGCTGGCGGTGGTCAATGCCCAGTCATGGCTGTCGGCGACGGTGACTTGCTGCAATTGCTCGACGATGCTCGGCACGTCCGGCAAGGCAAAGAAGTGATCGATGGCTGGGCGTAGCGCCGCCAGGGGGGCGTCGGGCAATTGTTGCACCGCGAGGCTGGCCAGCAGGCCTTGCAGGTCCTTGAGGGGAGAATCGTGCCATTCCAGGCGGTCCAGGCGCTGGTCGAGGTCGGCGAGCCGGGCGCTGTCGAGGTACCAGTCCGCCAGGCCGCAATACAGGGCGTCGGCGGCACGAATCTGCACGCCGGTCACCCCGAGGTAGATCCCCAGTTCCCCGGGAATGCGCGGCAGGAAATAGCTGCCGCCCACGTCAGGGAAATACCCGATGGCCACCTCGGGCATTGCCAGGCGGCTGCGGTCGGTGACCACCCGCAGGTCGGCGCCTTGCACCAGGCCCATGCCACCGCCAAGGACGAAGCCGTCCATCAGTGCCAGGACCGGTTTGCGATAGTTGTGAATGGCGAGGTCGAGGGCGTATTCCTCGACGAAGAAGTCTTCGTGGAGGGTGTCGCCGCTCTTGAAGCTGTCGTACAGCGAGCGAATGTCGCCGCCGGCGCAGAAGGCTTTTTCACCGGCACCGCGCAACACCACGGCATGCACCTGGGGATCCTCCGCCCACGCCTGCAAATGCCGGCTGAGGCTGCGGACCATGTCCAGGGTGAGGGCGTTAAGGCCTGCGGGGCGATTGAGGGTCAGGTGGCCAATATGGTTGCGTACGTGCGCCAGGACCTCGTCTTGCACAATCCCGGCGCTGCTTGCCTCGGATGAAACCTGAGCAGTCATCTCTAACTCCCTGCTTTTATTGTTCTTTATCAAGATGTTCGCGGGCGAACCATCTCGCGATCGTACCAGTGCAAATTTGCCCAGTACAAGTCGGAATCATGCAGGTCGTTTTTGCATTTTTGCCTTATGGAGGAGGCTGGCCCTGGTGCTGGAAAACCGCGCCGATGGTGCGCCGCCGGGCATACCGCTCGCTGGCCTGGATCAGCTCTTCCAGCTCCTGCGGGGTAACGTCCAGGAACTGCTCGCGCTCGGCGAGGGCCTGCTTGAGGTCCTCGGCGCTGATCCCGGGGTTTTCGGTGGCGATTGGCATAAAGATCGGCGCAGCCGGTTCGCGGGTGCCCTTGGGGTAACGCGTGCGCGTGGCGTTGTTGTAGGCCAGCGCGCAAGCCAACAAGGCCGTGGCTCCCAGCATGACTGCGGCAAGTTCGTGCCAGCCCATGGCAATCGAGGCGGGGTCAGCCAGCACCAGGCTCATGGCCAGGCCGCCCGCCGGTGGATGCAGGCAGCGCAGCCAGCAGATCAGGATCACGGTCATCCCGGCAGCCAGGCATGCGCTGCCCAGCGTTCGGCCCAATACCCGGGCCACCAGCAGCGCAACGATCCCGGCACACAGGTAGCTGCCGATGATCGACCAGGGCTGGGCCAGCGCGCCGGAGGATACGGCAAACAGCAGCACCGCCGAGGCTCCCAGCGGGCCTATCAGGTGCAGGGCCACCTCGGTGCCGAACACCTGGGCGCACACCCAGACGCTGAACAGTGTGCCCAGGGCCATGCCGATGGCGGCACGACTCCATTCGGCAGGGCGGGTATTGATGGCAGCGGGTAACCAGCGAGCGAGCATTGACAGACGATCCGTGAAAAGCGGGCGAAAAAAAAGGCTTGCCTGGTTTCCCGGAAAAGCCCTTTAAAGAAGTTCCTGCATTTGGGGGAGGAACCTGCGCAGTGTGCCAATCGATGAAGACTGCTGCCAATGCATATTAATGCAGGTCAAGTGCAGTATTTTTGCTGTAAAACGTGTCAGCCAAACGGTATCAGGCGGGTTGGCGGTGGCATGGGGTTGCTGATCTTGCCCAGCACACGGTCATCGGTTTCCTCGTTGATCAGCAGGTTTTGTACATTTTCCCGCAGCGATGGATTGTTGGCCAATGGCCCCTTGAGCACCACCAGTGCATCACGCAGTTCCATCAGCCGATCCAGTTTTGGCAGCGGGATGTAACCCGCATTGACTCTGTCGCGGGACAAAGGCGCGACAGCGTCAGAGGTTGAGGGGTCGGGCAATCGACGGTCGGACACAAAACATTCCTCTAAATGAAATAAACGGCAGCGCTGAATGCTGTTTAAAAGGTCTTTATTGTTATTTCGACTGTTCGTTTAAGCGGGGCATGTCTTGATTGATGGCTTGCTGCTACGTTCGTCGAGTTTCTTTCGAAAGTAACAGGAATGCCTTACACCGCACCTTTGGAACTTCTGAAAATAGTTAAAAGGTATTAAATAATTAACTCGCTTGGCAGGCGAGTCTACAGTCGAGGGCTGGGGGCGGGAAGAGGGCGTCTTATCGGTAGCAGCGTATAGATGCGTAGGATGTTTCTCGATAGTTGCTACGCTAAAAGTTTCGAAGTTGAATGGGCAAAGAAGTTTCTTACATACACTTGGATTTATAACTACTGAATGTATTGGCGCGGGATAAGCGGTTGGTTCCGCTTATCCCGCGCCGTGTATCAAGGTTGTGCGGGTTTGATCAAATGCAGCAGTACGTAGGGGTTCTTGTCGAACTGGCCGGTCAGTACCGGCTGCAGTGAACGAAAACGCGGGTCGCTCAACGCTTCATAGTCCGACTGGCTCATGATCAGCCATGCAGGAGCCTGGATCGGCGCCAGATCGGCAGGCAACTGGGTAAACAACGGCACCCGGTCGCAATCGAGGTTGACCATGAACTTGATGGCTTTTGCGTCCTTGCCCAGTGCGTGCAATACCAGCGGCGCCGGTTGTTGCTGGGTCAGCGCATGGGCCTGGAGGGTAAAGGTGCGCGTGTCATACAGCCGGCGCTCCAGCGGCTCGACCATCACGATATACGCCAGCCACACCGCCAATACCGCGGCGAAGGCCGGGCCCACGTAGCGAAGCCGCCGGTTGAACAGCAAGCCCAGCACCAGTACCTGGATCGCGATCAGGATCCCGAACACCGGATTGAGGCTGCCAATCTGCTCGGGGAAGCGGTGACGCGCCACGAACAAGCCTGCGATCAGCAGCCCCGGAATGACCGTCCACAACCCCAGCATCAGCCAGCGCAGCCCGGCGAACAGTCTGCCCCGCGACACCTGGAACGGATACGCGGCGATGATCGCGGCCAGGGGCAGCATCGGCAGCACATAGCGCGCTTTTTTCGCCTGGGGCACCGACAAGCCGATCATCACGATCAAGCCGGCGGCGAGGCAGTACAGCACCAGTTTCAGCGCCGGGCCCTTGTCCTCGCGGCCACCGGCGACAATCGCAATCAGCGCGAGTATTGCCAACGGATACGCTGGCGCGTAGTTACCCAGCGAACTGCTGAAGTAATACAGCGCGCTGCCGGAGCCTTCGGTGCCGTCCATGCGACCCAGGAACTGCATGCGGATCACGTCCTGCATGAACGTTTCACCGCCACTGAGCTTGGCCAGCAGCAACAGCAGGCCCACGCACGCCGCCAGTAACGCCAACGCCAGCAGGCCGAAACTGAAGAGCTGGCGCCATTGCCGATTGATCAGGTAATAGCTGCACAGCATGCCGGTGGGGATCACCAGGCCGATCGGCCCACGGATCGCGAACCCCACGATCAGCAGCGCAAACAGCCAGTGCAGGCGCTTGCCGGCGCCGAAGTGGTCGTGGGCGTAACCCAGGTAGAAGACTGTCAGGGCCACTGCCGCCAGCATCTGGTCGAGGGACACCGCGCGGGTTTCGCTGATGAAGGTACTGCTGAGCAGCATCACCGCGATGCTCAGCAGTGCCCAGCGCCGGGAGTAGGGCGCGGTCAGCCGGTAGAGCAGCACCACGATCAGCGCCGAAGCGATAGCCGTGGGTAGCCAGGCCGTCAGGCTGGTGACCTGCCCCAGGGGCACCGACAGCAGCCAGGTCAGCAGCGTCGAGGTGGCCAGGTAATCGGCATAAGGTTGCCCGTACGTCGTCGGGAAGAACCCCGGCCCGTGGCGCAGCATCTCCTGGGCGAACAGCACGAAGCGCGAGTCAAAGCCGATGATTGCCTGGTTCCAGTTGCCCGCGACAAACAGGATCAGGGCCAGCAGCCCCAAAATCCATGAGTGTCGGCGGATCGTCGGGCTGAGCAGGGGCCGATGAGCTTTGTCCACGTCTCAGGCTTCCTCGGCCTGAGGCGCCCAGTTTTGCTGGGGGATCGGCAAGTTGCAGGAATCGCCGCGGCCCATCGGGAAGTACTGGATGCCTTTGCGTGCCAGGCGTTCGCCGTCGTACAGGTTGCGGCCGTCGAAGATCACCGGGGTTTTCAGGCGTTGCTGGATCAGGTCGAAGTCCGGTGCCTTGAACTGTTGCCATTCGGTGCAGATGATCAAGGCGTCAGAGCCACTCAGGGTGGATTCCGGGGTGCCCATCAGCATCAGGCGCGGGTCATCACCGTAGATGCGCTGGGTTTCCTGCATGGCTTCCGGGTCAAACGCACGTACATTGGCGCCGGCGGCCCACAAGGCTTCCATCAGCACCCGGCTTGGCGCATCGCGCATGTCGTCGGTGTTGGGCTTGAACGCCAGGCCCCACAAGGCGAAGGTCTTGCCGCGCAGGTCGCCCTTGAAGAATGCATTGGCACGTTCGAACAGCTTGCTCTTCTGGCGCTGGTTGATGGCTTCCACGGCTTCCAGCAGGTCGCTGGAGCAGTTGGCGGCCTTGGCGCTGTGGATCAGGGCGCGCATGTCCTTGGGGAAACAAGAGCCGCCATAACCGCAACCTGGGTAGATGAAGTGGTAGCCGATACGCGAGTCGGCACCAATGCCCAGGCGCACGGCTTCGATGTCGGCGCCCAGGTGTTCGGCCAGTTCGGCGATCTGGTTGATAAAGCTGATCTTGGTGGCCAGCATGCAGTTGGCGGCGTACTTGGTCAGTTCGGCGCTGCGCAGGTCCATGAAGATGATGCGGTCGTGGTTGCGGTTGAACGGTGCATACAACTCACGCATCACCTCGCGCACTTCCTCACGTTCGCAGCCGATGACGATCCGGTCCGGGCGGCGGCAGTCGGCAACGGCCGAGCCTTCCTTGAGGAATTCCGGGTTGGAGACGATATCGAACTCCAGGTGGCGGCCGGCAATGCGCAGGGCTTTTTCCATGTGCGCACGCAAAGTGTCGCCAGTGCCTACAGGTACGGTGGATTTTTCCACGAGGATCACCGGGTCGATACGGTGGCGAGCCACTGCATCGCCCACGGACAGCACGTATTTCAGGTCGGCCGAGCCGTCTTCGTCCGAAGGGGTACCCACGGCGATGAACAGCACTTCGCCGTGTTCGACGGCGAGTTTTTCGTCATAGGTAAACGTCAGGCGTCCGCCTTCGAGGTTTTCCTTGACCATGGCCGCCAGGCCCGGCTCGAAAATGCTCACATGGCCCTGTTGCAGCAACTTGACCTTTTTCTCGTCAACGTCCATGCAGATGACATCGTGGCCGACTTCGGCCAACACGGTGGCCTGTACGAGACCGACGTAACCGCTACCAAATACACTGATTTTCATGGGGCATTCCTGGGACTTGTGGTGCTAGCACGACGAGAGTTGATAGTCAGGACTCCGAGGATGACCAAGGCCACTCCCGCAGTTTTTGAAAGCGAAAAATGTTCGTTGAACACCGGCAGGCTGGCGGCCAGCAGGTAGACCAATGCGTAGCTGATGCTGAGCAGCGAGTAGGCACGGCCCAGCGGCAGGTCTTTGAGCGCGCCAAGCCAGCAGAGCATCGACAGGGCATAGGCGATGATCGCCAGAATCACCACGCCCAGTGCGCCGAGGTCGATGGCACCCGTGTTGAGTGCTGTCAGCCATTCGGTGGGCAATGGCAGGCGCGTCATGCTCCAGCGCATGCCCAACTGGGCACCGCTGACCAGTGCCACGCTGCCCAGGGCCAGGGTAAAACCGCGAGCGCGACTCATACCTGGCGCCCCAGCAGCACCACACCGGCAATCACCAGCAGCACGCCGAACCAGTGGCGACCATCGATGTGTTCATGGAACACAAAGCGCGCCACCAGGGTGACCAATACAAAGTTGAGGCTCAGCATCGGGTAGGCGATGCCGACTTCCAAACGTTGCAGCACCAGCAGCCACACCAGCAAACCCAGGCCCAGGCACACCAGCGCCAACCACAGCCACGGCGAGCGCAGCTTCGGGGCCCAACCGTCGGGCTGGTCACGCCAGCCTTCCACGGCAAACTTCTGGGACACCTGGCCCATGCAGGTCAGCAGGCAGGCACCTAACAACAGCAGCAGAGTGGTCATGGCGCGCTCTGCGGGAAGATCAGAATCACGATATTGCCCTGCTCGTAACGCTTGCCGTCTTTGGGCAGCAGGTCCACTTCCTGGCGCTCGTCGTCACCCTTGACCCGCATCACCACGCCCACCGAGCCTTGCTTGCGCGCCTCGCTCATCCATTGCTGGACGCTGGCGGCATCGATCTTGCGGTAAGCGGTGTCCGGGAAGGCGATGCCGTATTTCACTTCGCCAACGGTGTTGTAGAGCATCACTTCAGGACGCTGCAGGCGCCATGACAAGGCCGATGCGGCGCCGAGGTCGTTGCTCAGCAACGCAGTGGTCGGCTGCAACTCCTGGAGGTGGTCGATGATGAACTGGTCGGGGGTCTTGTTATAAACCACCGAGTGCGGCAACGCGGCCGGCACCAGCGCCACCAGCAACCAGCTGCCGATCACCGGTGCGGCCCACATGTGCAACGGGCGGGCGGCTTGCAGCAGGTTGGCGATGATCCAGCCGAACAGGAAGACGAACACCAGCACCAGGCTGAGTGTTTCCTGGCCGTGCTCGTACACCGGTTTTTTCAGCTGGAACCAGGTCAGGACCAGCAACGCCAATACGCCAATGACCAGATTCACCCAGCCGTTGATGCGCAGTACGCGGCCACGGGCCTGGGCCAGTTTGTCGGCGAGGGTATGCCCCATCAGCAGCGCCAGTGGCAGCAGGCACGGCATGATGTACGACGGCAGCTTGCCCTTAGCCAGGCTGAAGAACGCCAGCGGCATCAGCAGCCACAGCAGCAGGAAGGCGACCTTGCTGTTGCGTTTTTCCAGCCATGCCTGCTTCACGGTGGACGGCAGCAACGCCATCCACGGCAGGGTGAACGCAACCATCAGCGGCAGGTAATACCAGAAGGGCTCGGAGTGCTGGGCGTCGTCGCCGGCAAAGCGCTGGATGTGCTCGTGCCAGAAGAAGAAATTCCAGTAGTCCGGTTCCTGGGCATGCACCATCAGCGCCCAGGGCAGGCTCACGACAATCGCCACCACCACGGCCACCAGGCCATAGGTGAGCAGTTCACGAATGCGTTTTTGCCAGAGCACGTAGGGCAGGGCGATCAGCACCGGCAGCAACCAGGCAAGGAAACCCTTGGTCATGAACCCCATGCCGCAGGCAAACCCGAGCAAGGCCCACGACCACAGCCGGCCGCGGGTGGTGGTGCTGTCGAAGCAGAACCACAGCGCCGCCCCGGTCAGGTTGACCCAGAAGGTGAACTGCGGGTCGAGGTTGGCATAGCCCGCCAGGAACGCGACGCTGACAAAACTCATGTACAGCACGGCGCTGACCAGGCTCTTGCGCGGGTCGTTCCACAAACGCCGGGCCACGAAATACACCAGCAGGATGCTCAAGCCAGTGCTCAAGGCCGAGGCAAAACGCACGCCGAACAGGTTCTGCCCGAAAATCGCCTGGCCCAGCGCGATCATCCAGTAACCGGCCGCCGGTTTCTCGAAGTAGCGAATCCCCATGAAGTGTGGCGAGGCCCATTTGCCGGTCAGCAGCATTTCCTGGCTGATCTGCGCATAGCGGGTTTCGTCGGGAATCCACAGCCCGTGGGTGGCCAACGGGATCAGGTAGAACACCCCGAAGGCCAGCAGGAGCAGGGGCAGAGCCCAGCGCCGGATCATGCCTTTTGCACTCCGAGCCAGCCTTCACGGCCGCTCAACGCACCACGCACCAGCTGTTGCTGGGGCAGGGTGGTGAGGTCGGCGGGCAACAGGTCGCCCAACGGTTTGAACGCGATGCCGCGCTGCCCTGCCTGGGCGAGCAACTGGCGAAAATCATTGGCCATCAGAATCCCTTCTACTTCTGCGTGGATCGTATAGACGTTGAGCTTCGACGGCTTGAAGCGGTCGAGGATGTAGCTATTGAAATCCTTGGCGGCCACCACCGGGCCCACGACTTCATCGAAGGTCGGCATGTCCACCGGAATTTGTGGCGTGCCGGCACTGCCATCCGCCAGGGTTGGCCGGAACAGGCTGGTACCACGGCAATCGCTGTTGTAGCGGAATTTGAACTGTTGCTTGGCTTGCACCACGCGCTCATCGGCACGCCAGCCGGCGGCGGCTGAGCAGTCGATGGGTTCACCGAGGATGTCGCTCAAGGTGTCGACGCCACGGCGAATCTGCTCGATCAGCTGTGCATCGCTCCAGCGCCCGGTGTTGGCTTGCCAGCCGTGATGATCCCAGGCGTGCAGCCCGACTTCATGCCCGGCGGCCTTGGCCTGGCGCATCAGGTGCCCCAGGTCGCGGCCAATGGGTTTGCCCGGCCAGGCGGTGCCGGCCAGCAAAATGTCCCAGCCGTACAAACCGGCCGCGTTGGAGCGCAGCATCTTCCACAGGAACTGCGGGCGGATCAGGCGCCACAAGTGGCGCCCCATGTTGTCCGGCCCGACGCTGAAGAAGAAGGTCGCCTTGACCCCGGCTTCATCAAGCGACTCCAACAACCTTGGCACCCCTTCGCGGGTGCCTCGGTAGGTGTCGACGTCGATGCGTAGACCCGCTTGCATCAACGCTTGTCCGCGATTTCGAGCATGGCTTCACGCAGGAAGAAATCCAGGGTGTTGCCGATGGTTTCGCTCATCTCCACGGTAGGCTCCCAGTTCAGCAGGCGCTTGGCGTTGTCGATGCTTGGCTTGCGGTGCGCCACGTCCTGGTAACCGGTGCCGTAGAACGCCTTGCTTTCCACGTCGCGGAAACCGGCGAACGGAGGGAAGTTGCTGCGCAGCGGGTGAGCTTCGAACTGACGCAGCAGTTCTTCGCCCAACTGACGGATGCTGGCTTCGTTTTCCGGGTTGCCGATGTTGATGATCTGGCCGTTGCAGTTATCGTTGTCGTTATCGATGATGCGCGCCAGGGCTTCGATACCGTCGGCGATGTCAGTGAAGCAACGCTTCTGCTCGCCACCGTCGAACAGACGGATCGGCGTGCCTTCCACCAGGTTCAGGATCAGCTGGGTGATGGCGCGGGAGCTGCCGATACGGGCCGAGTCCAGGCGGTCGAGGCGCGGGCCCATCCAGTTGAACGGACGGAACAGGGTGAACTTCAGGCCCTTGTCGCCGTAGGCCCAGATCACGCGGTCCAGCAGTTGCTTGGAGACCGAGTAGATCCAGCGCTGCTTGTTGACCGGGCCCACCACCAGGTTGGAGGTGTCTTCGTCGAAGTACTGGTCCTGGCACATGCCATACACTTCGGAGGTCGACGGGAAGATCACGCGCTTGTTGTACTTCACGCAGTAGCGAACCAGTTTCAGGTTCTCTTCGAAGTCCAGTTCAAATACGCGCAGCGGGTTGCGGGTGTATTCGATCGGGGTGGCGATGGCCACCAGCGGCAGGACCACGTCGCACTTCTTGATGTGGTACTCGATCCACTCGGAGTGGATGCTGATGTCGCCTTCCACGTAGTGGAAGTTCGGGTGGCTGCGCAGGCGCTCGATGGCGTCGGAGCCGATGTCCAGGCCGTAGATTTCGTAACGGTCGTCACGCAGCAGGCGCTCGGACAGGTGGTTACCGATGAAACCGTTCACGCCCAGGATCAGCACGCGGGTACGACGGGGCTTGCGGCCGGACTCGGCGCCGCGCAGTACGGAACCGTCCACCAGGCCCAGTTCATCCGCCAGGGACGGGCCGGCCAGGTACAGGCCGTTCTCGTTGCGCTGGCCGAACTTGACCACCAGGGAGTCTTCACCGCAGGCGATGCGCAGCGGGTTGACGCTGATCACTCGGCCTGGCGCCAGGCCTTCGTTGCCCTTGACGACTTCGGCGTTCCAGACGATCAGCTTGTGCTCGCCCACGGCGCAGAAGGCGCCCGGGTATGGTTGGGTAACGGCGCGAACCAGGTTGAACAGCTCTTCAGCCGGTTTTTTCCAGTCCAGCTTGCCGTCCGCTGCGGTGCGACGACCGAAGTAGGTGGCCTTGCTTTCGTCCTGGGCAGTTTCGGTCAGCTTGCCTTGAGCCAGTTGCGGCAGGGCGTCGCGCAGCAGGTTGGTGGCGGCGTCACGCAGTTTGGCGTGCAGGGTCAGGCCGGTGTCGGTGCGCTCGATCACGACTTTCTGCTGGGCCAGGATCGCGCCGGCATCGGCACGCTTGACCATGCGGTGCAGGGTCACGCCGGTTTCGGTTTCGCCGTTCACCAGCACCCAGTTGGCCGGTGCGCGGCCACGGTACTTAGGCAGCAGGGAGCCGTGCAGGTTGAACGCGCCTTTCTTGGCGGTGGCCAGCAGGGCTTCGCTCAGCAGGTTGCGGTAGTAGAACGAGAAGATGTAGTCCGGGTTCAGCTTGGCGATGCGCTCGATCCACAGCGGGTGGTTGGCGTCTTCCGGGGCGTGTACCGGGATGCCATTGCGGGCGCACAGCTGGGCGACGGAACCGTAGAAATTGTTTTCCTTGGGATCATCGGCATGGGTGAACACGGCAGCAATTTCGTAACCCGCATTGAGCAGGGCTTCAATGCCAGCACAGCCAATATCGTGGTAAGCGAAGACAACAGCTTTTGAATTCATGACGAAACCTGATCGGAAGGAGAAGTAGAGGTGTGGGAGGACGTCAGGCCGTCGACCGTAAAGGTCTCGGCCGGTGCTGCCGGTTGGTTGCGCAGCACTTTTTCGATAAAGAACCGTGGGCGGGCCCGCACATCGCTGTACATGCGGCCCAGGTATTCACCCAGGAGGCCCATGCCGATGAACTGGCCACCGGTGAACACGAACAATACGGCGAACAGCACGAACATGCCGTCGCCAGCCCAGCCGGAGCCGAAAGCGATACGCAGCACGATCAGTGCAAAGGCGAAGAGCATGCCCAGGGCCGCCAGGCTGAAACCGACGATGCTCAACAGGCGCAATGGCGTGGTGGTCATGCAGGTCAGCAGGTCGAACATCAGGCTGATCAGGCGCATCGGGCTGTATTTGGACTCGCCGTGTTCACGCTCGGCGTGATGCACCAGGATTTCCGTGGTGTGGCGCGCAAAGCTGTTGGCCAGGATCGGGATAAAGGTGCTGCGCTCGCGGCAGGCCAGCATGGCGTCGACGATGGTGCGGCGATAAGCACGCAGCATGCAGCCGTAGTCGCTCATGGCCACGCCGGTGGAGCGTTGCACGGCGAGGTTGATCAGGCGCGACGGCCAGCGGCGGAAGGCCGAGTCCTGGCGGTTGTTGCGCACGGTGGCAACCACGTCATAGCCCAGGGCGGCCTGTTCGACCAAACGCGGGATTTCTTCCGGCGGGTTTTGCAGGTCGGCGTCCAGGGTGATCACCACGTCGCCCCGGCAATGCTCGAAGCCGGCCATGATCGCGGCGTGCTGGCCGTAGTTGCGGTTGAGGATCACCGCCACCACATTGCTGCCTTCGAGCGCGGCGGCGTCTTCCAGCAATTGCGCGGAGTTGTCGCGGCTGCCGTCGTCCACCAGGATGATTTCGTATTCGTAAGCCAGTTGTTTGCAGGCCGCCATGGTGCGGCGCAGCAGTTCAGGCAGGCTTTCTTGTTCGTTGTAGACCGGGATAACGATCGACACGCAATGAATTGGATAGGGTTTCAAAGATTCATTACCTCGGGGGTTAGAGCAACTTGGAGCGTAAAGACAGCAGTTATCGTCAGCCTCGGATGCCGGGCATCCGATCAAAGATAGCGTTGATTTGTGGCATTCATTCGACAGTCCTGACAGGTCACAGTGGTTCTTCCATGGCTTACGTGAGTAAAGACTAAAATGCTCAAAGGTAAAGCGGAATCAACGAGTTAACCTGCAAAGTACGGTTCGTTCTCAAGTCGTGCCGCCAAGATTAAGCGCAAAAATGTTCAACGAATATGAAACGCAGATGAAAAAGTCGTTTTTTTGGCAGGTAGACAGCTAGGGTTCAGGTAAACAGCAGAAGCACGGACAACGCTGTGCCGATGAGGCGAGAAGGGCCGGTAGGCTTTTTCCGCGCGCGGGCTGGTTCCTGAAGAATCTTCTCTGCAATGCCGCGCAAGTGCCGGTAAAGTAAGCCATCTCTTGCCAGGGCAGTCGGATGAATAGCGTGCAGCGTTTACGGCCAATGTTGATGGTGTTGTTGATGACGGTGGCCTGGGCCACGAGTGTGCGGGCCGATGACGGCGTGGCACTGACGTCCATCGACCAGGTGCCCGATGGCGTAGAAGTGCGGGGTAAACAGGTCGGCGCCTTCGTCTGGAGCGACAAACAGGGCAAGAACCTGGTGGTACTCGCAGAGCAAGTCAGCGAACGCGACGACGACGGTGCGCAGTCGGCCTTTGTCTACGCCGCCCAGTACCTGCTCGACGGTGACCGGCCCAAGCGCCTGTGGATGCTCTACGACGACGTGCAGCATTGCGAGTTCGATGCCGGAGCGCACTTCAACAGCGACGCCACCCGGGTCACCGACCTGCTGGGCGATGGCATCAGCCAGGTCACCGTGGGGTATAGCCGCACCTGCACCAGTGACGTCAGCCCCAATGATTTCAAGCTGATCATGCACATCGGCAAGTCGCAGAAGTACCGCCTGCGCGGCATCGACCGCTATGGCGCCAGCTGGTGGGATGAAGACGCCGGCGCCCTGCAGGGCATGCCGTTGCCCAAGGATTGCAGCATCGCCGCCCAACAGGCGCTGGTCAGCCAGTACAAGGAGCAGGGTACCGAGCTGCCGCTTCCTGGCTGTTACGGCGACGAAGAAGATTTTGCCAGGGCGCCCAAACCGTACCTGGAGTTCATGCGCCAGCACTGGTTTGCCTTGATGCAGAAGCAGGACACCGACTGGAGCCAGCAGCAGACGCCAGCCCCGGCGGAAGACGATCAGGAATAGCCCCGGGGATTGACCTGCGCTAGACTCGGCGCTCGCCAATTCACTAAATATGTCGATTAAACAGATGGTTAGTCGACATATTTAATCCAAAGGCTGATCTACCTTGACTGAGTCTACCCGCAACCCGCTGACCCTCTATCTCACCCGCCTGGCGCCCTCCAGCCAGCTGACCATGCGCTACGTGCTGCAGGACGCTGCCGACCGCCTGGGCTTTGAAGACATCAACCTCGAAGACATCGACTGGCACCTGCTGCAGCCCGAACACGTCATGGCCCTGGTGGCGGTGCTGCGGGAAGACGGGTATGCGCCGAACACCTCATCGCTGTACGTCAACGCCGTGCGCGGGGTGATGAACGAAGCCTGGCGCATGAGCCTGATCAGCCAGGACCACCTGCTGAAGATGCGCTCGGTCAAGGCCATGGCCGGCACCCGCCTGAGCCAGGGGCGCAACCTGCGGCGTACGCTGATTCGTGAGTTGATGGAAGTCTGCGCCGCCGATCCGCGCCCCCAGGGCCTGCGGGATGCGGCGGTGATCGGGATCCTGTATGGCTCGGGCATGCGCAAGTCGGAATCGGTGAACATCGAGCTGGGCCAGGTCAACTTTGACGAGCGCAGCCTGCAGGTTACCGGCAAGGGCAACAAGCAATTGATCAAGTACGCACCGGCCTGGGCCTTTGCCAAGCTGGAGGCATGGCTGGCGTTTCGCCGCAGCCAGTTGAAACCGGGTGAGCAGGACGATGGTTTCCTGTTCAACCGGATTCGCCGGGGCAGCCATATCACCCGCGAGCGCATCACCAAACACGCGATTTACTACATCGCCCGCCAGCGTGGGGAACAGGTCGGCGTGAAAATCATGCCCCATGATTTCCGCCGTTCGTTTATCACGCGGGTCATTGAAGAGTACGACCTGTCGATCGCCCAGAAGCTGGCGCACCACACCAATATCCAGACCACCGCCACCTACGATGTGCGCGACGACAATGAGCGGCGCAGGGCCGTGGATCGGTTTGACCTGTAGGGCCGCCCGTAACCTGGCCCGCCAACTGCCTTGAACTCTGCCCGGCAGCCGCGCTCGCAATAGTAGGGCGCGGGTTTTGCCGCGTGCCGTGTTTATTCAGTCGAAGGAGCAGACCATGGATACCTACAACATCAACAAGACCGGCACGGGTTGGGCGTTGACCAAGCAGGGCTCGGCACGGCCGTCGAAAACGGCGGAGACCAAGGAGGCGATCGTTGAGTTGGCGAAAGAGTTTCTCAGCGACAAGACGGCGTCGCTGAGGATTCACAGCATGGATGGGCGGATTCAGGAGGAAAGAACCTATCCGCGCAAGGCTGACCCGACACGATCTCCGGGCTGACCGAGCACCCAATGTGGGAGCGGGCTTGCTCGCGAAGGCGGTGGTTCAGTTACACATGCATTGCCTGACACTCCGCCTTCGCGAGCAAGCCCGCTCCCACACTGGATTTGCATCCGACCCTAGAGAATCGGCTTGCCGCCCGTCACCGCATACCGCGAGCCCGAGATGTAACTCGCCTCATCCGACGCCAGCAACACATAGATCGGTGCTACTTCCACCGGCTGGCCGGGGCGGCCCAGCGGTGTCTCGCTGCCGAAGCTGTTCACGTCTTCGTCCGGCATCGTCGAGACAATCAACGGCGTCCAGATCGGCCCCGGCGCCACGCTGTTCACGCGGATGCCCTTGCTGCCCAGCAGTTGCGCCAGGCCACCGGTAAAGTTCGCAATCGCGCCCTTGGTGGCGGCGTATGCCAGCAACGTTGGCTTGGGCATATCGGAATTCACCGAGCTGGTATTGATGATCGACCCGCCGGCCTTCATATGCGGCAGCGCCGCCTTGCAGATGCGAAACATCGCGGTGATGTTGATATCGAAGGTCTTGACCCATTCCTCGTCGGGTATTTCTTCGAGGGTCTCGTGGGTCATCTGGAATGCAGCGTTATTGACCAGCACGTCGATCCGCCCGAACTGCTCGACGGTCTGGTCGACAATCGCCTGGCAGTTGGCTTTTTGCGCGAGGTCGCCGGGCAGCAACAGGCATTGGCGGCCGGCTTCTTCCACCCAGCGTGCGGTTTCCTTCGCGTCCTCGTGTTCGTCCAGGTAGGCGATTGCCACATCGGCACCTTCGCGGGCAAAGGCAATCGCCACGGCGCGGCCGATACCGCTGTCGGCGCCGGTGATCAGGGCGATCTTGTTGGCCAGGCGGCCGGAGCCGGTGTAGCTCTTCTCGCCGCAGTCGGGATAGGGGTCCATCTTCTTCTGCGAACCGGGAACGGATTGGGCCTGGCTGGCGAAAGGTGGGCGCGGGTAGTCAATCATCTCAATCTCCATAGATCACAACGGGTTCTATGGATTAGTGATTTTCAGCTGCCGGATAGTTGTAATCGATGCCGGTCGAGCCCGACGAATGGTTTGCGCTCAACCGTGCTGGCAGGCATCGCCCAGGCGCATGTAGTCCAGTTCATGACGCACGCCGTGGCTGTCGATGTAGACCATATGACCCTTGACCGGCCCGCACTCTGTGGAGGATTCGGTACTGACGCGCACCACCTTGGCGATGTCCAGGTCCTGGGAATAGTCGTACGCCTCGC
Organism: Pseudomonas sp. G5001; assembly: GCF_013385475.1. Lineage (NCBI taxonomy): Bacteria > Pseudomonadati > Pseudomonadota > Gammaproteobacteria > Pseudomonadales > Pseudomonadaceae > Pseudomonas > Pseudomonas sp. G5001. The sequence goes on along the minus strand of NZ_JACAPZ010000013.1, from coordinate 61,908 downwards.
TGGCGGGGGTGTTGGCACTCACAGTGGGTACCCGGGTTTCGCCCTGGGCGAAGGCAAGTGTGCTGAACAGGCCCAGCACGGCGATAAGCAGATAACGCATGAGAACCTCCGACACCACGAAGGTGGTGGCTTGACTGTGGGGTTCATTCTACAAAGCACCTGGCGCGGGGATGAACGCTTGCGGGCCAATAGAAGACATCAGCCAAATCGATGCAGCAAGCCTCTTATAACCGGTTATAAACTCATAGCATCTTCGCCTAAACGCAGCCCTATAAATATCCGTCTGCCGTTGCTCATCCCTGTAGACACATACAACAGGGAGTTCCTCGATGTTTTTATTCAAACAACAACTACCAAGGCTGACGCTGGCGGCGGCGCTGGCGATGGGAGTGTGCACGACATCGGTGATGGCCCAGGAAGCGGCCGGCCAGGTGTTCACCTTCGATATCGCTGGCGGCCCGCTTGATACGGTGCTGCTGGATATCTCCCGGCAGACCGGGGTGATGATTTCGTTCAATCAACAGTGGGTGCAGGGCAAGCGCAGTGCCGCCATCCGCGGCGATTTGGGCAGCCTGCAAGCGGTGGACAAGGCGTTGCAGGGCAGCGGCCTGCAAGTGAGCGACAGCGAACAGGGGCTGACGGTGCATCCAGCACCCGTGACGTCCACCAGCGTCGCACCGGCCGAGGGCAAAAGTACTGATTACCGCCTGGAAAAAGTCACGGTGACCGGCTCGGCGATTCGCCGGGTGGACGCGGAAACGGCAGTGCCGGTGACCATCCTGCGGGTCGAGCAATTGCGCGAGCAGGGTGTGAGCACCACCGAGGAGTTGATCAACCGCATTTCGGCCAACCAGTCTGCCGTTGGCTCCGGGCGTTCGGTGGGTTCCAGCAGCGGCGGTGCGGCGTATGCCGACTTGCGCGGGATTGGCGCGAACAAAACCCTGGTGCTGCTCAATGGCCGGCGCCTGAGCAACAACGCCGTCAACACCACCAACGGTTCCGGGGTGGACTTGAACACCATCCCGTTCGCCGCCATCGACCGCGTGGAAGTCCTGCGCGATGGCGCCTCGGCGCTGTACGGTACCGACGCGATTGGCGGGGTGATCAATTTCATTACCAAGACCAGCCTCACCGGTGGGCAACTTTCCACCAACTACGATTCGCCCACACGCTCCGGCGGCGGCGACAGCCATAACTTCAGCGGCAGCTACGGTTTCGGCGACCTTGAAGAGGACCGCTTCAACGTGTTCGGCGTGGTCAGCTACGACAAGCAGACGCGCCTGGCGGCCAAGGACCGTGACTTCACCTACAACTACCAGCCCAGTCGCGGCCTGGATTTCACCTCCGGCACCGCCGCGCCGGCCAACTGGAGCCAGGGCAGCAACGCGACCAACCCGCTGGCCGGCTCCGGTTGCAACTCCCCCGGGCTGCTGTCACGCAATGGCATCTGCCGCCAAAGCCTGTGGAGTTACCTGGACCTGGTGCCGGAAACCGAAAAAACCTCGGCCTTTGCCAAAGCCACCGGCAAGCTGGCCGATGACCATACCGTCAGCCTCGAATACTTCTGGGCGCGCAACGAAAACCGTACGCAGATTGGCCCAGGCACCCTGATGGGCGCCCAGGTCAATCCGGGTACGCCTTTCTATCCGGGCAATGGCATCACCCCGGGCCCCACGGGTTTCGCCCTGGACCCGACACAGCCGGTAGACGTGAACTGGCGTGAAACCGATGCCGGCGCGCGCAAGCACGAAGATGACAACACCAGCCAGCGGCTGCTGCTGAGCTTTGAAGGCAATGTGGCGAACTGGGACTACAACGTCGGCGCGTCCTACAACCAGAACAAAGTGGTGCAAACCATTCTTGACGGCTATGTAAACGACCAGACCATCAGCCAGGGGATTGCCAACGGTGTGATCAACCCGTTCGGGCCGCAGAGTGAAGCGGGCAGGGCGTTGCTCGCCTCCAGCCGCGTCGATGGCGATTACGCCACTGCCGTGGGCCGAGTGAAGAGTATCGACGGGCGCGTAAGCCGTGAAATCGGCGACTGGTTCGGTGCGGGGCCGACGGGCCTGGCGCTGGGCGGTGAATATCGCAAGGAGGATTTCCACCAGGATTTCGCCCAGTTTGCCGAGACCGTGCAGAGCCTGGGCGTAGACCCCAATGGCGCGGTGCGCGGCAATCGCAGCGTGTCGGCCGAGTACGCCGAGGTCAACGTGCCGGTGCTCGAAAGCCTGGAACTGTCTGCCGCCGTGCGTCATGACAAATACAGCGACTTTGGCAGCACCACCAACCCGAAATACTCGTTCCGCTTCCAGCCGTTCAAGGAACTGGTGGTGCGCGGTGCCTACAGTGAAGGCTTCCGTGCGCCGTCGCTGTACGAGTTGTACAACCCGACCTACACCAGCTACACCGTGGCCAACTACAACGACCCGCGCCTGTGCCCGGGCGGCACCCCGGCCAATGGCGGGATCGGCAACCGCGACTGCGCCCAGCAGTTCCGCCGGCAAAGCGGGGGCAACGGCAGCTTGAGCCCGGAAACCGCACGTAACGTGACCTTTGGTTTCGTGTTCCAACCGATTGAGCGCCTCAGTGCCGGCCTGGATTTCTGGTGGATCACCATCGCCAACCAGATTGCCGAGTTTCCTGAGTCGTCGGTATTCGATGACCCGGATGCCTACGGCGACCGCTTGATCCGCAAGGCGGATGGCTCCATCGATCACATCGTTACCGGCCTTGCCAATCTGGGTAAGACCAAGACCAACGGCGTGGATGTGAGTTTCGACTACCGCTTCCCGAGCACCGCCATCGGTGACTTCGGCATCGGCCTGCAAGGCACCTACGTCAACGAATACAAATACCAGCAGGAGCTCAAGGGCGACTACATCGACAAACTCGGTGATTTCCGTGGCGGCGAGTTCTCCACCGCGGGCGCCGTTGCACGCTGGCGCCACAGCCTGACCGGCACCTGGGCCCGCGGACCGCTGGGCGTCAGCCTGACCAACCGCTACACCAGTGGCTATCACGACTCGGACCCCGACACCCACGACTCCGTAGGCTCCTACAACGTCTGGGACCTGGCGGGTACCTACAACTGGAGCAAGTCCCTGGCTGTCACGCTGGGCGCGAAAAACCTGTTTGACCGCGCGCCGCCGTTCAGCAACCAGACCTATGCGTTCCAGAGCGGGTACGACCCGAAATACGCCGACCCGTTTGGCCGCATCCTCTATACCCGGGTCAGCTATAACTTCTGATTGTTCATCAGGTCCAGACACTGCTCTATAAAAACAGGCGGATCCACTGCACCCATCCCGTAGGTGCAGCGGGATTCGCCGGTCCATAACCTTATTCCAAAACGGTATTTCCAGGCTTTTCATAAGACTCCTTATGATCACGTCATAACTCGTTATGACAAGTGGCCCTGATGAACGAATCAACCGTCGCCTTATCCCCTCTGTCCAGCGTTCCGCTGCATGCCCAACTGCGGGACCTGCTGCGCAGCCGCATCCTTGATGGTGAGTACGCGCCGAACACCCAGATGCCTTCCGAGAGCGAACTGGGCACGCGCTTCAAAGTCAGCCGCATCACCGTGCGCCAGGCCCTGGGTGATCTGCAAAAGGAAGGCCTGATCTACAAGATCCACGGCAAAGGCACCTTTGTTTCCAAACCCAAGGCTTATCAGAACGTCAGCACCCTGCAGGGGTTGGGCGAGTCCATGACCGAGCGCGGCTATGAAGTGATCAACCGCCTGCGCAGCTACCGCTTCGTGCCCGCCGACAAGCTGGTGGCCGAGCGCCTGGGCGTGGAGGAGGGCAGCACTGTCGCGCAGATCAAGCGGGTACGGCTGATCAACCGCGAACCGGTGTCGCTGGAAATCACCTACCTCAGCCAGGCCCTGGGCGAACGCCTGGAAAACGCCGACCTGGTAACCCGCGACATCTTCCTGATCCTGGAGAACGACTGTGGCTTGCAACTGGGTCACGCCGACGTGGCGATTGACGCGGTACTCGCCGACAGCGAGCTGACCCAGGCGCTGAACGTCGAGGCCGGCTCGCCGATCATGCGCATCGAACGCCTGACCCACACCGCAGACGGCCAGCCCGTGGACTTCGAACACCTGTATTACCGTGGCGACGCGTTTCAGTATCGCCTGCGCATCGACCGTCAGCGAGGTAGCCGCCCGTGAGCCGCCAAACCCTGGAACTGGAATACGACATCGTGGTGATCGGCGGCGGCACAGCCGGCCCCATGGCGGCGATCAAGGCCAAGGAGGCCAACCGCGATCTGCGCGTATTGCTGATCGACAAGGCCAACGTCAAGCGCAGCGGCGCCATCAGCATGGGCATGGACGGCCTCAACAACGCGATCATTCCCGGCCACTCCACGCCGGAGCAGTACACCAAGGAAATCACGATTGCCAACGACGGCATCGTCAATCAGGCGGCGGTGTACGCCTACGCGACCCACAGTTTTGAAACCATCGAGCAGTTGGACCGCTGGGGCGTGAAGTTCGAGAAGGACGAAACCGGCGATTACGCGGTGAAAAAAGTCCATCACATGGGCGCCTACGTGTTGCCGATGCCTGAAGGGCACGACATCAAGAAGGTGCTGTATCGCCAGCTCAAGCGCGCCCGGGTCAGCATCACCAACCGCCTGGTGTGCACCCGCTTGCTGACCGACAGTGAAGGCGCGGTGAATGGCGTGATGGGTTTTGACTGCCGCACTGCGGACTTCCAGGTGATCAAGGCCAAGGCGGTGATCCTCTGCTGCGGCGCGGCCGGCCGCCTGGGCTTGCCGTCCTCGGGTTACCTGATGGGCACCTATGAAAACCCGACCAATGCCGGCGACGGCTACGCCATGGCCTACCACGCCGGAGCCGAACTGGCGAACCTGGAGTGCTTCCAGATCAACCCGCTGATCAAGGATTACAACGGCCCGGCATGCGCCTATGTCACCGGCCCCTTGGGCGGCTACACCGCCAACAACAAGGGCGAACGCTTCATCGAGTGCGACTACTGGAGCGGGCAGATGATGTGGGAGTTCCACCAGGAACTGGAAAGCGGCAACGGCCCGGTGTTCCTCAAGCTCGATCACCTGGCGGAGGAAACCATCCAGAACATCGAGCAGATCCTGCACAGCAACGAGCGCCCCAGCCGTGGCCAGTTCCACGCCAACCGGGGCACCGACTACCGCAGCCAGATGGTCGAGATGCATATCTCCGAGATCGGCTTTTGCAGCGGGCATTCGGCGTCGGGCGTGTGGGTCAACGAGCGCGCGGAAACCTCGGTCAAGGGCTTGTATTCAGCGGGCGACATGGCGGCGGTGCCACATAACTACATGCTCGGCGCGTTCACCTATGGCTGGTTTGCCGGCACCAACGCGGCAAGCTTTGTGGCCGGGCGCGAATTCAGCGCGGTGGATGCCCGGCAAGTGGCCGCCGAGCAGGCTCGGGTCTATGCGCCACTGGACCGCGAAACCGGTCTGCCGCCGGCCCAGGTCGAGTACAAGCTGCGGCGCTTCGTCAACGATTACCTGCAGCCGCCCAAGGTCACCCGCAAGATGGAAATCGGCTTGCAACGCTTCGCCGATATCGAGCGCGACCTGGACCAGATGAAGGCGCACAACCCCCATGAATTGATGCGCGCCATGGAAACCAGCGTGATCCGCGACTGCGCCGAAATGGCTGCCCGCGCCTCGCTGTACCGCGCCGAAAGCCGCTGGGGCCTGTACCACTACCGGGTCGATCACCCGCAACGCAACGACGCCGACTGGTTCTGCCATTGCCACCTGAAAAAGGGCGAGGACGGGCAGATGGTCAGCTTCAAGAAACCCGTCGAGCCCTATGTGATCCCGCTGGATGCCGAAGAGATGCAGGCTTACGACCGCCTGCGCGTAGGGGCTGACGCCGCCTGAATGTGCCCCCCAAGCTCGCTCACCACAGGACACCGTGAAATGGCCTATCAGCCCCAGGAAATATTCTTTCGCTCCAACGCCCCGGTAACGGTGGACGAGGACAAGTGCATCGCCGAAAAAGGCTGCACGGTCTGCGTCGACGTGTGCCCGATGGACCTGTTGGCGATCAACCCGGCAACGCAGAAGGCGTACATGGCGTTCGATGAATGCTGGTATTGCATGCCCTGTGAAAAAGATTGCCCCACCGGCGCAGTCAAGGTCGAGATTCCGTACCTGTTGCGCTGAGACCTGCCGCAAACGCCATCCGCCAACCCCGGACGCAGCCCTAGCCACACCCCCTCGTTTCCCACCGCGCCAGACCGTGGCGGAGACGATTCCTTCAACCATGATTCGAGGGGAACTACCCAATGTTATTGCGCGCAACCCTGGCCGGCCTGGTGCTGGCTTGCTTGAGCCTGTCGGCCCAGGCACAAACGATCCGGGTGGCCATCGGCACCCAGGACACCACCATCAACTGTGCCGCGGGCGGCTTGCTGATCCGCGAACTGGGGCTGCTGGACAAATACCTGCCGCACGACGGCAAGTACAAGGACGCGACCTACGACGTGCAGTGGAAAAACTTCACCAGTGGCGCGCCGCTGACCAATGAAATGGTCGCCGGCAAACTGGACTTTGGCGCAATGGCCGACTTCCCCGGTGCCTTCAACGGCGTAGCGTTCGAGGCGGCGGGCAAGCACAGCCTGTTCATCAGCGTGTTGTCGGGCAACATCAAGGGCAGCGGCAACGGCATTGTGGTGCCGGTCGCTTCCAGCGCCCAGTCCCTGGCGGACCTCAAAGGCAAGACGATTTCCGTGCCGTTCGCCTCCACGGCCCATGGCATGTTGCTGCGTGCTGTCGCGGCCCAGGGCTGGGACCCGCTCAAGGACGTCAACATTATTGCCCAGGCGCCCGAAGTGGCAGGCTCGGCGTTGCAGGCCAACAAGATCGACGCCCATGCCGACTTTGTGCCGTTCGGCGAACTGTTCCCCAACCGTGGTTTCGCCCGCAAGATCTACGACGGCTCGCAATCCAACACCCCGACGTTCCACGGCGCGCTGGTGGACGAAAGTTATGCCAAACAGTACCCGGAAGTGGTCGTCGCCTACCTGCGCGCGAGTATCGAGGCCAATCAGTTGCTGGCCGCAGAGCCGGAGAAGTACAGCGAGCTGATCGAAAAAGTCACCGGCGTCGAAGCCGAGGTCAACTACCTGTTCCATGGCCCGCTGGGCGTGCAGACCCGTGACTTGAGCTGGAAACCCGAATACCGCCAGGCCGTGGGCACCGCGATCGACACCCTCAAGCTGCTGAAAAAGGCCGACCGTGGCCTGGACCTCAATACCTTTATCGATGACCAGTACATCCGTGCCGCGTTCAAGGCTTCGGGCCTGGACTATGCGGCGCAATTGGGCAACTACGCCCAGGCCCCGCTGAAGGCCAACGACGCCCTGAGCGGCGCGCCGATCACTGACTGGAAGCACGTCGCGCAAATCTGGGTCAAGGGTGAGCCCAAGGTGCGTGATTACGCGTCGGCCGAGGCGGCGTTCACCGCGCTGGACAGCCTGAACAAACAGGGCAAGGCGGTGCGCGCCGTGTATGCCCAGGCCGAAGACAGCGGCATCAAGCTGCTGGCGAGCCAGGCCTGGTTTGCGACCAACCAGCACGGCCAACTCAGTGCATTCCTGCTCAAGGGCCAGGCGCAGCAATTTGCCCAGGCCCGGGGCGGCAAGGTGTTCAATTTCACCGACGCCGGCGCGCAGGCCGTTGCCGGTCGCTGAGGGAGCGTGTTCATGACAAGCACCCCATGGCGCTGGCTGCCCAAGGCCGCTTCCTTGCTGTTGTGCCTGCTGTTCTGGCAGTTGGCGGCCAGCCAGCACTGGAACCTGTGGCTGGTGACATTTGCCAATGTGCCCACGCCGGGCTCCGTGGTGCAGGCTGCCCTGGGGCTGGCGGACTCGGGCAAGCTTGTGCGGCACTTGAGCGCAAGCCTGACCCGGGTGTTCGAGGGCTACCTGGCGGCCGCGCTGGTGGGGATCGGCCTGGGCATCGCGATTGGCCGCTGGAAGTGGGCGGAAGACCTGCTGTTGCCGCCGCTGGAGGTGATCCGGCCGATCCCGGCGGTGGCCTGGATCCCGCTGGCGATCCTGATGTTCCCGTCGTCGGAGCTGTCGATGATCTTCATCACCTTCACCGGCGCGCTGTTTCCGGTACTGCTCAATACGGTGCATGGCGTGGAAGGCGTCGATCCTCGGCTGATCGCCTCGGCGCGCAGCCTGGGGGCAGGGCGCCGGGCGATCCTGCTGGAGGTGATTTTGCCGGGCGCCGCGCCGAGCATCATCACCGGCCTGGCGATTGGCATGGGCACTTCGTGGTTCTGCCTGGTGACGGCGGAAATGATCTCCGGCCAGTACGGTATCGGCTATTACACCTGGGAGTCCTACACCATCCAGAACTATGCCGACATTGTCGTTGGCATGCTGTTGATCGGCGTGCTGGGCATGGGCAGCAGCCTGTTGGTCAAGCGTCTCGGCGCACTGTTCACTCCCTGGCATCGACCACGAGGTAAAGCCTGATGAGTCATCTTGAAGGCCGTGTCGACATACGCGGCTTGTCCATTGTATTGGGCGAACAGCAGCAGGCATTCGAGGCGGTGAAAGCCCTGGATTGCAGGATCGAGCCGGGGCAGTTCGTGTGCATCCTCGGCCCGTCCGGGTGTGGCAAGTCGACCTTGCTCGGCGCGCTGGCCGGGCATCTCACACCAAGCCAGGGCACGCTGGAAATGGATGGCCGGCCGGTTGCCGGCCCGTCCCACCAACGGGGCATGGTGTTTCAGCAACACACACTGTTCCCTTGGCGTTCGGTACGCGAAAACGTCGCCTTCGGCCTGAAGATGCGCGGCGTAGGCAAGGCCGAGCGCCTGGCCGCCGCCGATGAGATCCTTCACCTGGTGGGCCTGGAAGGTTTTGCCGAGCGCTGGCCCAACCAGCTGTCGGGTGGCATGCAGCAGCGGGTGGAAATTGCCCGGGTATTGATCAATCGTCCCGGCCTGCTGTTGATGGATGAGCCGTTCGGCGCGCTGGATGCCCTGACCCGCATGAAGATGCAGGCCTTGCTGCTGGACATCTGGACGCGCATCCGCACCACCGTGGTGTTTGTCACCCATGACATCGACGAAGCGCTGTTCCTGGCCGACCGCATCCTGGTGATGAGCCCGCGCCCCGGGCGCATCATCGAGGATTTCCAGCTGACTTTTCCAAGGCCGCGCAGCACCGAACTGATGACCTCGCCGGAATTTACCCACCTCAAGCGCCATTGCCTGGAGCTGCTGCACCACGAAGATGGTCGCCAGTTACCACGGCTGAACCCGCTCGGGCTACCCAACGATCACCCAAGACCGCGATTTGCCATATGACCTATGAAACCGAAAACCCCGACATCCAAGCCCTGCGCTCGCGGCTGCAAGCGCCGGATGCCGGCATGCGCCGGATCGCCCTGATTGACCTGGCTGACCTGGAAGACCCCGACGGCCTGGTGTGGTTGGTGGACAGCCTGCGCCACGACCCGGCCACCGACGTGCGCGCCCAGGCTGCCAGCCTGCTGGAGGCGTGGGAAGAAGACGCAGTGGTCGAGGCGCTGTGCCAGGCGCTGACCGACACTGAAGCGTCGGTACGTGATGCCGCCGCCCAGAGCTTGAGCGTACTCAAGACGACGCAGGCGGGCCGGCTGTTATTGCCTTGGGCCACCCACGCCGACGTCAGCGTGCGCACGGCAATCTTCCGTGCCCTGCGCGAGTTGCGCCTTGAAGCGGCGGCGCCGTCGGCAATGCTGGCGCTGAGCGATACCGATGCGGGGGTGCGCCGCGAAGCGGTCGGTGTGCTCGGCTGGCTCAAGCACCTGCCGGCATTGGACGCCCTGGCGAGGTTGGCCAGCAGCGATCCGGACACCGAAGTCCGGCGTGCCGCCACCGGCGCCCTCGGCCTGGCCAGTGATGAGCGGGTACTGCCGGCGCTGTATGAAGCGTTGCAGGACGCCACCTGGCAAGTACGGGAAGAGGCCGCGACCACCTTGGGCAAAGTCGGTAGCACCCGCGCGGGCGACGCCTTGATCACGGCGCTGGCCGATGACTACTGGCAAGTCCGCCTGCGCGCTACCCGCAGCCTTGGGCGCCTGCGGTATGCACCGGCGTTGTCGGCGCTGCTCCTGACGTTGGGCCACAGCATCAGCAACCTGCGCAAGGAAGCCGCCCTGGCGCTGGGCGAGTTGGGCGACCGACAGGCCCTTGGCCCGCTGCGTGATGCGGCCGACGATGGCGACCCGGAAGTACGCAAGGCGGTGCGCATTGCCCTGGCACAACTGCAATGAACAGTGCACCGAACGGCATTGGCCGCGATGATGATGGGCGCTTGAGGCTGGAATGGCGCGACGGCGTGCAATGGATCGACCACGCTCGCCTGCGCCGTGAATGCCCGTGCTCGCAGTGCCGGGCCTTTCGGTTGAGAGGCACGGCGCCGCTGGTGTCGGACCGTGTCCGGGTGCTGGAGGTCCATCCCCAGGGGTATGGCGTGCAGTTGATCTTCAGCGATGGGCACCAGCGGGGGATTTACCCGTGGGCTTATTTGGCGGCAATGGGGCTCCAGACCGGGGCGCCAATCTCCGCTGGTCAGGTGCGCGACTGAGGTTGCAGGTGTGCCGGCAGGCGGCGCAGCGTCCACCACACCGTCAGCATCGCTGCCACGGCGCTGAGGGCGATGCCGATCAACATCGGCGCCGGTGTGTGGTCTGCGAACAGGCCGGCCAGGGACATGGCTACGGCGGCGGTGATCATCTGGATCGCGCCCAACAGCGCCGAGGCCGAACCGGCCACGGCACCGTGATCTTCCAGGGACAACACGCCGGCCGCCGGCAACAGCAAGCCGAGAAAGCCAAAGCCAATAAACAGCAGTGCCATCATTAACGGCAGGCTGTTGCCCCACAGTGTGGTAAGTGCCAGCAAGGTCATGACGGTCGCCACGCCCGCCACCGACCAGCGAATCAACGGCGCGAGGCCGAAGCGTGCACTCAAGCGCGCGGTCAACTGGCTCAGGGCAAAAAACGACGCCGCGTTGAGGGCAAAGCACAGGCTGAATTGCGTTGGCGTGAGCCCGTAGTATTCGATGTAGACGAATGGCGCGCTGCCGATGAACACGAAGAATGTCGCAAGGCCAAAACCGCCCACTACCGACAACCCGGTAAACACCGGATCACGCAGCAACGCGCCGTAGCTGCCGAACGCATTGCCCAGGGTCTTGCCCAGGCGGCGTTCGGCGGGGTGGGTTTCCGGCAATTGCACGGCGGTCATGATCAGGCACAGCACTGCGGCCACACCCAGTACCCAAAACACTTCGCGCCAGCTCCACACTGCAATGATCACGCTGCCGGCCAGCGGTGCGAGAATCGGTGAAATGCTCACCACCAGCATCAGCAACGCCATCAGGCGCGCGGCTTCATGGCCGGTGTACAAGTCACGCACAATCGCCCGTGGAATCACCATCCCGGCGCAGGCGCCAAAGGCCTGCAACGCCCGGAAGCCGATCAGCACCTCGATGGAGGGGGCGAGGGCGCAACCAATGCTGGCCACGATGAAAATCGCCAGGCCGGCATAGATCGGCGGCTTGCGCCCGAACACATCGCTGATCGGGCCGTAGAACAGCTGGCACACACCGATGATCATGAAGAACACCGTCAGGCTCATCTGCACCGCGGCAGGCGAGGCATGCAGGCTGGCGCCGAGTGTCGGCAACGCCGGCAGGTAGCTGTCGATGGCAAACGGGCCGACGGCGGTGATCAACCCCAGCAGCAGGGCGAGGTGGGCGATACTTCGAGACATGGTGGTTCCGGGCGGCGGTAAAAAAGAGGGGCCAGCTTAGTGATCGCCCTCGGCGCATACAAGCCGGTGTTTACAGACTCGCTACAGAGTCACCAGCGGCAGGGTGTCGTGAATAGGCAATTGATACGGGAGATAGACGTAAAGTATTGATTTAACTCAACTAAATATCCATTTAGTCGAGTTGGATATTTCGCGAATTTAAGGCTGGGCGAGGGCGGTCGCTCGGCGCTCACTGATGCGTTCAACCGCCAGCATATGGTCGGTGCCCCATTGGCAAAGCGGCCCCAATGCCTGGGCCAGCGAGCGTCCGAAGGGAGTCAGGGAGTATTCGACCTTTGGCGGTATCTCCTTGTAGTCGATGCGCGCGATGATTTCATCGCGTTCCAGCTCCTTCAATTGCTGGATCAGCACCTTGTCCGTCACGCCGCCAACGGCGCGCCGCAGTTCGCCATAACGGTGAACTTCATGGGCCAGGTGATACAGGACCAACGGTTTCCATTTCCCGCCAATCACCGCCAGGGCGGCGTCGAGCCCGCAGTTAAAGGTGCTGTTTGACATGTTTTTGCCCTCAGGCTGGGTACTTACCAAAAGGTGCATACTATTCAAAACAATAGCGCAGATCTACGCTTGGGCCTCAACATTTGAGGGAAACACTCATGAACAGGCTCAACGGGAAAATCGCCGTCGTCACCGGTGGCAACAGCGGGATCGGCTTGGCCAGCGCCATACGCTTTGCGGCCGAAGGTGCACAGGTCGTTATCGTGGGACGCCGCCAGGATGAACTGGACAAAGCCTTGGTCCTGATCGGGCATGACGCGATCGCGATCCAGGGCGACATTTCAAACCTGCGTGATCTTGAGCGGGTATTCGCGCAGATCAAGGCTGACAAAGGTCGTGTAGATGTGTTGTTCGCCAATGCGGGCCTTGGGGATCTGGAGCCCATTGGTGCGATCACGGAGGAATCGTTTGATCGCACCTTTGGCGTGAACGTGAAAGGCACGTTGTTCACCGTACAGAACGCGTTGCCATTGATGAGCGCCGGTGGCTCGATTGTGCTGACAGGTTCGACGACGGCCTCGATGGGCACCGCAGCGTTCAGCGTCTACAGCGCGTCGAAAGGCGCACTGCGAAACTTCGCAAGAAGCTGGGCGCTGGATCTGCAAGGCACAGGTATTCGCGTGAACGTGCTTTCACCTGGGCCGACAACGACACCAGGTTTGGACAGAGCGCTATCAGGTACCGGCCAGAAGGATGCGATTGTCGATTCGATGGTTACGCGTGTACCGCTGGGTCGTATGGGGCAGCCAGATGAAGTGGCGAATGCGGCATTGTTCCTGGCATCGGATGAGAGCAGCTTCATGACGGGCAGCGAGATGTTCGTGGATGGCGGTTTCGCTCAGGTGTGATCCAGGCTCATCGACCAAATCGAGACAGGCTGGGTTTGGTCGATGAGGAGCGTGGTGCACTGGTTGAAATCTGGCTGGCACTGGCCCTGATAACGGATCATATGATTACGCATAATGTATATTATGTTAAATGACGTATAGCGCCCGGGATTTGCTTGAGCAGGAAATGCGCTCGAGTGGCTAACGCACCTTGCCCTTTCAGATCAAACCGACCGGCCATGTACTTGGGGACAGTCAGTGCCAGCGCGACGACAGCCAACACCAGCGGTAAAAGCGAAACCCACAGCACTGTATTCCAGCCATAAGCCGACAGCAGCCCACCCGACGAAAAAGACCCGACCGCCATTACGCCGAACACTCGGATCTGGCCTACTACGTCATTTATCGGCCTGAGTGCGCCAGCCTGCCCAAACTGACGACGTTCCGGGACTGGTTGTTGGCAGAAGCACAGCAGACGGTAAAGCGTGAAATCAGCGCCCACTAGGCTGTACTACTCGCGATTCCTCAACGACGACGCTACCAGCAAATCCCGCGTATAGGCATGCTCCGGTGCGTCGAACAATTGCTCGGTACTCCCCGCCTCCACGACCACGCCATCCTTCACCACGATCAAGTCGTGAGCCAACGCCCTTACCACCGCCAGGTCGTGGCTGATAAACAAGTAGGTCAGCCCATGCTCCTCCTGCAACCTGCGCAGCAAGCTCACCACCTGCTTTTGCACGGTGCGGTCGAGGGCTGAGGTGGGTTCGTCGAGCAATATCAAATCCGGCTTAATCACCAGTGCGCGGGCGATCGCGATGCGTTGGCGCTGGCCGCCGGAGAATTCGTGGGGGAAGCGATGGCGCGTATCGGGGTCGAGTCCGACGTCGCGCAACACGGCAATCACTTGAGCTTCGCGCGCGCAAGCATTGAGGTCCGTGTGTACGCGCAGTCCTTCTTCGATGATTTGCTGCACGCTCATGCGCGGACTGAGGCTGCCGAACGGGTCTTGAAACACCACCTGTAGTTTGCGCCGCCACGGACGCAGGGCCTTGCCTTTGAGTGCGTCGAGGGCCTGGCCCTCGAAGCGAATGCTGCCTTGGGCGTCGATCAACCGCAGGATCGCCTGGCCAAGGGTGGATTTGCCCGAGCCGGATTCGCCAACAATGCCCAAGGTTTTGCCACGTTGCAGGCGCAGGTCGATGCCGTCCACCGCCTTGATTGGCGGTTTGCGCCGCAGCAGGCCGCCTTGCGGGAACCAGACCTTGAGGTTGTCCACTTCCAGCAGGTTGTCCGCCGTCTCACGCACCACCGCCCTGCCCTCGGGCTCGGCCTCGAGCAACTGCCGGCTGTAGGCGTGCTGCGGCGCGGCAAACAGTGCCTGGCAGTCGGCCTGTTCGACGATCTGGCCGGCGCGCATCACCGCCACGCGCTGGGCGATGCTGCGCACCACGTTGAGGTCGTGGCTGATCAACAGCAGCGCCATGCCCAGGCGTTGCTGCAGGTCTTTTAGCAGCGCAAGAATGCGTCGCTGCACGGTCACGTCCAGGGCCGTGGTGGGCTCGTCGGCGATCAACAGCAGCGGTTCGCAAGCCAGGGCCATGGCGATCATCACCCGCTGGCGCTGCCCCCCGGAGAGCTGATGCGGGTACGCCGCAAGGCGCTGGCGCGGCTGTTGGATGCCCACCAGTTCGAGCAACTCCAACACGCGCTCACGCGCCGCCGCACCGCCCAGGCCTTTGTGCAGCAGCAGGGTTTCGGACAGCTGCCGTTCCACGCTGTACAGCGGGTTGAGCGAGGTCATCGGCTCCTGAAAGATCATCGCGATGCGATCGCCGCGAATCTGCCTTAAACGCTCCGGCCGCGCGCCGAGCAGCTCTTCGCCCTGGTAGCGAATACTGCCCTGGGTACGCGTGGTGTGGGGCGGCAGCAATTGCAGGATCGAGTGGGCGGTCACCGATTTGCCGGAGCCCGACTCGCCCACCAGCGCCAGGCACTCGCCCGGGTGAATATCCAGGTCGATGCCACGCACCGCTTTGTGCCCGTCGAACGCCACTTTCAGGTTACGAATTTCAATCAACGCGTCAGTCACGGCACAGCTCGCTTATCAGGATCGGGGGTCGAAGGCGTCGCGGCAGGCTTCGCCGATAAACACCAACAGGGACAGGATCAACGCCAACGCAAAAAACGCGGTCAGCGCCAGCCACGGGGCTTGCAGGTTGTTTTTTCCCTGGCCGATCAACTCACCCAGGGACGCACTGCCCGTGGGCATGCCGAAGCCAAGAAAATCCAGGGCGGTGAGGGTCGAAATGGCCCCGGTCAAAATGAACGGCAAGTAGGTCAAGGTGGCAGTCAGCGCGTTGGGCAGAATGTGCCGCAACATCACCTGAACATCGCCCACACCCAGGGCTCGCGCGGCCTTCACGTACTCCAGGTTGCGCCCGCGCAGGAACTCGGCGCGCACCACATCCACCAGGGTCAGCCAGGAAAACAGCGCCATGATCCCCAGCAGCCACCAGAAACCCGGTTCGACAAATCCGGACAAGATGATCAGCAAGTACAGGACCGGTAGCCCCGACCAGATCTCGATCAGGCGCTGCCCCAACAGGTCGACCCAACCGGCGTAATAGCCTTGCAGCGCGCCGGCGGCGACCCCGATCAAAGTGCTCACCACGGTCAGTGCCAAGGCAAATAACAACGATACCCGGGTGCCGAAAATCACCCGCGCCAATACATCCCGGGCTTGATCATCGGTGCCCAGCCAGTTGCTCGCGCTGGGTGGCGCCGGCGAAGGGGTCGTGAGGTCGTAGTTGACCGTGTCGTAGCTGAACGGAATAGGCGCAAACAGCATCCAGCCGCCCTGCCCTTCAATCAGTTCATGCACGTAAGGGTCACGGTAATCCGGCTGAAACGGCAACGTGCCGCCGAAATCCTGCTCGGTGTAGCGCTCGAAGGCCGGGAAATACAGTGAGCCCTGATACGCCATCACCAGTGGCTTGTCGTTGGCCAGCAGTTCGGCACCCAGACATACGGCGAACAGCGCCAGGAACATCCACAGCGACCACCAGCCGCGGCGATTGCGCTTGAAGTGCAGCCAGCGGCGACGAGTAATCGGAGTAAAAACCGGCATCAATGCGACCTCGCGGAAAAATCCAGCCGGGGGTCCAGCAGGCGGTAGCACAGGTCGCCCAGCAACTTGATGACCAACCCGACCAGGGTAAAGATAAACAGCGTGCCGAAGACCACGGGATAGTCCCGTGCCACTGCCGCTTCGTAGCTCAGGCGACCGAGGCCGTCGAGGGAGAAAATCACTTCAATCAGCAACGAGCCGCCGAACAACATCGCGGTGAGCGCCTGGGGCAGGCCAACCACGATCAGTAGCATGGCGTTGCGAAAAACGTGTTTGTACAGCACCTGTTTTTCGCTGAAACCCTTGGCCCGCGCGGTCACTACGTACTGGCGGCTGATCTCGTCGAGGAAGCTGTTTTTGGTGAGGATGGTCAGTGTGGCAAAGCCGCCAATCACCAGCGCCGATACCGGCAAGACAAGGTGCCAGAAGTAGTCCACGACCTTGCCCGCCCATGACAGGCTGGCAAAGTTCTCCGAGACCAGGCCGCGCACCGGAAACCAGTTCAACAGGCTACCGCCGCCGAATACCACGATCAGCAGCAAGGCGAACAGGAACGCCGGCATGGCGTGGCCGATAATGACCGCCGCACTGCTCCACACATCGAAGCGGCTGCCATGGCGCACGGCCTTGCGGATGCCCAGCGGGATCGACACCAGGTAACTGATCAGCGTGGCCCAGAAGCCCAGGGACAAAGTCACCGGCAGTTTTTGCAGGATCAGGTCGGTGACCTTGGCACCGCGAAAGAAGCTATCGCCAAAATCCAGCCGCGCGTAGCTGCTGAGCATCAACCACAGCCGCGCGCCAAGGGGCTTGTCGAAGCCGTATTGGCGCTCGATATCGGCCACCAGCGCGGGGTCCAGGCCACGAGTTGTGCGCGATTCATTGCTGCCGGTTTCCACCCGTGTGCCGGCCACCGACGCTTGGCTGCCGATGCCTTGCAAGCGCGCGATGGCTTGCTCAACCGGGCCACCCGGGGCGGCTTGCACGATAAAAAAGTTGACCAGCAGGATGCACACCAGCGTTGGTACGATCAGCAATAAACGGCGCGCGCTATAGGCCAGCATGTTGGGAAGCCTCAGTCAGTTGACGCATCTGTGCGGTGGTCAGCGGTGTCGGGCTCACTTCCCACCAGGTGTCGATGCCCACGTCATTGAGCGGCGCTGTGCGGGGCCGACCAAAACGGTTCCACCACAGCGAGGACGAGCCCGGCGGGTAATAGTTGGGAATCCAGTAGAAGCCCCGCTGCAACACGCGGTCGAGGGCATGGGCGTAGCGCACCATGGTCGGGCGGTCGTTGGCGCGGACAAGGCCATCGATCAAGGCGTCCACCGCCGGGTTGCGCAGTGCCATGTAATTGTTGGAGCCAGGGTCATCGGCACTCTCGGAACCGAAGTAGTTGGTCAGCTCGCGGCCCGGCGATGGGCTGACCGGGTAGCCGTTGACGATCATGTCGTAGTCCCGTGCGCGCACGCGGTTGGCGTATTGGGCCGAGTCGATCATGCGGATCGTGAAGCCGATGCCGATCTGCGCCAGGTTGCGTTTGTAGGGCAGCAGCAAACGCTCGAAGCCTTTCTGGGCATTCAGGAAGGTGAACTGCAACGGCGTGCCCTCGGCGTTAACCAACTGGTCGCCGCGCGGGGTCCAGCCCGCCTCGGCCAGTAACTTCAGCGCTTGCGCCTGCTGCGGCCGAATGCGCCCGCTGCCATCGGTGCGCGGCGGCTGGTAGACCTGGGTGAACACCTCCTCCGGCACTTGCCCGCGCCAGGGTTCCAGAATGGCCAGCTCCTGGGCATCCGGCAGCTGGGTGGCCGCCAATGCGCTGCGGGAAAAGAAGCTGCGCTGGCGCAGGTACAGGCTGTGCATCATCTGCCGGTTGCTCCAGTCGAAATCCCACAACAGGCTCAGCGCCTCGCGCACGCGGCGGTCCTGGAACTGCGGTTTTTGCAGGTTGAACACAAAACCCTGGGTGCCCTGCACGGCATTCGGTGCCAGTTGTTCACGTTGCAGACGACCGTCGCGCAAAGCCTCGCCGTCGTAGCCCACCGAATAACTGGTGGCGGAAAATTCGCGATTGAAGTCGTAACCCTGGGCTTGCAGGATCTGGCGCGACACGTCGCCGTCGGCAAAAAACTCAAGCCGCAGGGTGTCGAAGTTGTACTGCCCCTGCGTCACCGGCAGGTCTCGCCCCCACCAGTCCTTGACCCGTTCGAAGGTGACACTGCGGCCGTTGTCCACGCTGCTGATACGGTACGGGCCGCTGCCCACCGGCGGTTCAAAGCCGCCGCCGTTGGCGAAATTGCGCCCCTGCCACCAATGTTCCGGCAGCACCGGCAGTGAAGCGAGGTCCAGGGGCAAGGTGCGATTGTCGGCGCTTTTGAAGGTGAACCGCACTTGGGTCGGCGATTCCACCAGCACCTGGTCCACATCGGCAAAGCTTTGGCGATACGCCAGGCTGCCTTCGGTGGTGAACAGCTTGAAGGTGTAGGCCACGTCCTGCGCGGTGATGGGCGTGCCATCGGCAAACCGCGCCTTGGGATTGAGGTAGAAACGCAGCCATGAATGGTCATCTGCCAGCTCCATGCCTTGCGCGACCAACCCGTACACGGTGTACGGCTCATCCTGCGAACGGTACGCCAACGGGCTGTAGAGCCAACCCTGGATCTGGGTGATGCCGGTGCCTTTGTCGACATACGGGATCAGGTGATCAAACGCCCCGCCTTCCATGGACGAGCGACGAAAACTGCCGCCCTTGGGCGCGTTCGGGTTGACGTAATCCAGGTGTTTGAAGTTGGCCGGGTACTTGGGCGCTTCGCCGTATACCGTCAAAGCGTGCGTCGGTTGAGCGAGCAGTGACGGCGCCCAAAGGCCCGTCAGCAGTGCCCACACCATGAAGCGAAACAGGCTCACAAACTCAACTCCTTTTCCAAAAACACTGAAGGCTCACTTATGCAGGGTTGTGCGTCGACGCCAGGGTTTTTATAGAGCACCGGTTAGACCGTTAGCGCATGTGCTTATGCGCTACTTACCGAAGTGGTAACTCACGTCCAGCCAGACCTGGCGGCCATAGGGGTCGTAGTTGCCGCTGGGGTAATACGGCCAGCCGGCGGAGTCATCGTGCTTGACCTGATTGAGCAGGTTGTTGACGGTCAGGCCGACACTCGCCTGCTCGTTCACCTGGTAACGGGCGCTGGCGTTGAAGGTGGTCCACGGCGACAGGCGCCCATCGCCGGCGCCATTGGTCACGCTGCCGTAGCGAATGCCGGTCAGCGTGGTGGTGAGGTGCTGGTAGTCCCAGGTCAGGCTCGCGTTGACCTTGCTGCGCCAGTCGTGGTTGTCGGTGCTGGAGCGCAGGTTCTGGGTTTGCGCATCGTCCGATTCCTTGAGGTAGTGGGACAGCACCAGGCTGTAGCCAATCGCCGAACTGAACGCGCCGTACTGGCCTGCGCCCCAGCGAAGATTACTCTTGAGGTCCAGGCCGCTGACCCGCTCGCTGGCGGCGTTGATCGCATTGACCTGCACCCGTTGCAGCACGTTCGGGTCCACTGCCGCCGTGCTGGCATTGCGCTGGATGCGTGCCAGGACGTCGGCGCAAGTGGTCGCATCAAGCTGGCCGTTGCGGCACTGGTTTTCCTGTTGCAGCAAGCGGTTGATGTCGACGGTGGTCAACAGGTCCTTGATTTCGACGCGCCAGAAGTCGGCGGAGAAATCAAACTGATGCGAGGGCGACCAGACAAAGCCGTACGTCCAGGACTTGCCACGCTCGGAGGCGAGGTCCGAATTACCGGTCTGGGTGTAATCCACGCGGCCTCGGTCACACGCCCCTTCTACGCCCTTGCTGCAACCGTAATAGTCGATCTGGTCAGGCGTGTAGCCATTGGTCGCGGCCTGGTAGAGGTAGTTGAGGTCGGGTGCGCGAAAGCTGGTGCCGTAGCTGCCACGAAACAGCAGGCTGGTCACCGGGCGCCATTCCAGGCCCAGGTTGTAGGTTTTTTGTTGCTCGGTGCGGCCACTGAATTTGTATTGGTCCCAGCGCCCGGCCGCCGAGGCGAGCAAGGTGTCGGTGACGGGAATGCTCAGCTCGCCACCCGCGGCGTAGCGGTCACGCGAACCGCCTGAATTGGAGGCCGGCGTGGTGTTGTAAAACGTGCCGTCATTGAGTTGGTCGTCGACATCGACGCTGTAGGATTGCCGCCCCACTTCGGTCACACCGGCAAAGCCCACCGGCCCGGCGGGCAGCTCGAACAGGTCGCCGTTGATGTTGGCGCTGAAGGTTTGGGAAACCGATTTACTCTTCTGCACCAGGTTGCCGCGAAACTGATCCCACTGCTCCGGAGTCAGCGGCTGGTCCAGCCGCGAAGGGTCTGGCGCGAAGACCGGGTGCCCGTCCTGCGTGCCCAGTTGCGGCCCGAGGTAGTAATCGCGGATGCCGCTCAAAGGCGTGTAGCGGGTGGTGCGGTCGCTGGTGTACTCGGAGCGGTTCGCCGCAATCTGATAACCCCAATCACTGTTGGTGAACTTGTCTTCCAGGCCCAGGGTGCCGGTCCAGGACACTTCGCGCCATTTGCTGTTGTTGCTGGTCTTGCCACCGATTTCCTCGCTGGAAAAGTTGCGTGACCAGCGCTCCAGGTTACCGGTGTTGCGGTTGATAAAGTCCGGCGAGGTGAAGCTTGGGCCGCGCGTGTTGTTCTGCGTGTGATCAAAGCCAAACATCAAGTCGGCGAACACTTTGCCGGTGTCGCTGAAGTGCCAGGTGCCGCGCGTGTAGCCGTCATAGTTTTCCTTTTGCGCCTGCAAGGTCCAGTAGTCGTTGTAGTACTGGTTGGTGGTGCAGCGGGTGCTGCTGCCACCGAGCTTGCCGTTGTAGATACCGCCGTAGGCACCGCAGCCGGGGCCGAGGTAGGCGCCGCTGTCGAGGTTACGGCGGTAGCCCACATCCTTGGCCGGGCCGTCGCTCATAAAGCCGCGCTGGTTGGCCCAGATCGGTTGGCGCTGGGTCAGCTCCAGGCCGAATACCCCGTCAAAATCGCCCCAGGTGTCGCCGCCGCTGATCTGCAGGCGCTGGTTGTCGCCGCCGCCACGCTCGGCGGCGCCACCACGCAGATTGACGTCCACGCCGCTGATTTTGTCTTTGAGGATGATGTTCACCACCCCGGCAATCGCGTCGGAGCCATACACCGCCGAGGCGCCGCTGCTGAGGATCTCAATACGCTCGATCATCACCGCCGGGATGTTCGCAAGGTTGGTGAAGTTGACCGCGCCGTCGTACGCCGTGGGGTAGTCGGCCACGCGCCTGCCGTTGATCAGCACCAGTGTGTGGTTCGGCCCCAGCCCTCGCAGGTTGAGGGCACTGGCGGCCGGTTGGAAGGTGTTGCCGTAGTCTTCGCCCTGGGTCATGCCGGTGTTCTGGGTTTGCGAAGCAATGGCGTCGTAGACGTTTTTGTAGCCCCTGCGGGTGACTTCGTCAGCGGTGATGACCGTGACCGGCGACGGCCCTTCAACCTGGGCACGGGCAATGCGTGACCCCGTGACCACGACCTTTTCCAACGCCACATCACCCGGGACTTTCGCCGCCGTGGGCGCCGCCTTGACCGCCGCTGCAGGTGGCTTGGCCGCCCGGCGCAGGGTCCAACCGCCGTCGCCACTGGGCACGGCGTCAAGGGCTGCACCGCGCAGTGCCTGTCGCAGCGCTTGCTCGGTGGTGAAGGTGCCCCGCACCGGCGCGCTGGTCAGGCCTTGCACAAGGTCTTGCTGGAAGGAAATGATCTGCCCGCTGCTGCGTGACAGGGTCAACAGCGCTTGGTCGAGGGGGCCGCTGGCGATATCAAAATCAAAAGTCTGGGCGGTCGATATCGCAGACAGCGGCTGTGCCAGCACCGCCGTGCCATGTCCCGCCAAGGTCAGGCCAATCGTCAGAGACAGTGCCGCCAGAGATGCGCGACTGAGAGGTTTGCGTTGCATGGTTGAGGTTCCCATCATTGATATGCCGTTGATGGGTTGAACAACAGATCGGGGTTTTTTATAGGCGGCCGTTAGGCTAAAAAAGCATGGGTTTATAACGGCCCGAAACAACACTCCCAGGCAGATACACCCTGGCCTGTATTGGGTTGTGCAACAGTGGCGGGGGTTTTATAGGGCTGGGAAAATTATTTTTATCGGCGCTCGATACTGACCCAATAAGGGCTGTGATAATCGATCTGCACCGGCAAGGATTTGGCCAGCAATTGCAGGGCGCCCTGGCTGTCGTCCAGCGGGAAAATCCCGCTCAGCCTCAGGCTCGCCGCCTCGGGGCTGACGCGGATGATGCCGCGCCGGTAGTCACGCAGGGCTTGCACCACTTCACCCAATGAGCGGTCACGCACTTCCAGCAAGCCTTGGGTCCACGAGGCCTCGCCGCCGCTGGCGGTTTCCAGGTCGAGGATGCCATGGGCATTGAACGTGGCTTTCTGGCCGGCACTGATCACCTGCACAGCGCCGTCGCGCGTGGTGATTTCCACTTGGGAATGCAGCATCGTGATTTGGGTTCGATCCTCGCCCTGCTGTACCAGAAACCGCGTACCCAACGCGCGCATGCGGCCGTGTTCGGTCTCGACGATAAACGGTCTGAGACTGTCCTTGAAAACGTCGACCAGCAGCTTGCCGTCGAGCAACTGCAACAGCCGTTGCCGAGCATCGAAATGCGTCAGCACCTTGCTGCGCGCATCCAGGGTCAATGCACTGCCATCCTCCAGCGTGAGGTTCAGGCGCTCGCCCGTACCGGTGCGCAAAGCGCCCAACGGCAACCAGCTGTCGGACAGCCGCGTGATCAGACTTCCAAACGACACAACGCCAACCAGCGCCAGGGTATTGCGCAAGAAGCGCCGGCGGCCCGACGGTGCGTTGAGGGTGTGCAACAGGCTGTCGCGGGGCATGCGGCGCAGTTCGTCATTGTTCAGCACGGCCGGAACGCCGCCCATCATGTTGAAGATTTCGGCACGCCGTGGGTCGCCCTCACTCCAGCGACGGAACGCCTGGTGCTCCTGAGCACTGGCGTGCCCGGATTGCAGCAACGCCATCCACTGTGCTGCCTCGTCGATGATCGCCTCATCCGGCGCGCTGTGGCTCATGGCTGTGTCATCGCCAGGTAGCAGCGCTTGAACGCATCGGCCATGTACTGCTGAACCCGGCTGACCGAGACCTGCAGGCGCTCGGCGATCTGCGCATAGGTCAAACCGTCCAGCTGGTGATACAAAAACGCCGCCTTGGCCTTGGCCGACAAACCGTCGAGCAAGCGGTCGACTTCCAGCAGCGTCTCGATCAACAGCAAACGCTCCTCGGGCGACGGGTGCACCATCATCGGCGCCTGGGCCAATGCTTCCAGGTAGGCACGTTCCAGGTCCTGGCGACGCCAGCCCTCATACATCAGGCGCCGCGCGATGGTGGTCAGCAACGCCCGCGGCTCGCGGATTTGCGAAGGGTCGGGCAATGCCAGTACCCGCAGGAAGGTCTCCGATGCAATGTCCTGAGCCCCATGGGCGCACCCCATGGCCCGGCTTACCCGCGTGCAAAGCCAACTGTAGTCACTTTTGAACATCTGCCCAATCAGACCTAAATGTGGGTTCTGATTTACACCCATTGCATGCTCCATGCGAATAAAGGCCATTCAGCCTGGCGGTTGATGAGCAATGGAAAGCCATCGCTGGAGGCGGACTTTGCATGAGGGGAGCATAGGTTAGGAAAGAATAAAAAATAACAGCAGCCTGTCAAATTGGCATATGCAGAAAAATCAGATACGGGCCAGCGCCCTGGCTGTCAGGTCAGTGCGAAGACACATAGACAGAAGGCTGCGCCGGCGCGGGCAGCGAATAGGTTGCTTTCATCCATTCGACTTCAGCATGGGGTGTGCGGCCGAAGTAGCGCTTGAACTCTCGGCTGAACTGCGATGCGCTTTCATAGCCCACGTTAAAAGCCGCAGATGAGGCCGACATGTCGTCGCGGAGCATCAACAACCTTGCCTGGTGCAGACGAGTCGATTTCAGGTACTGCATGGGTGAGGAGTCGGTGACTGTTCGAAAGTGCAGATGAAAGCTGGGTACGCTCATACTTGCCTCCTGGGCCAGGCACTCGACGTCCAGCCGCTCCTGGTAACAGCTGTGTATCTTGCGAATGGCGCGGGTCACCTTTGCGAAATGGCCCTGCTTGCCAAGGGCGGCCCGCATGGACCCTCCTTGTTCACCTGCGATGATCCGGTAGTAAATCTCGCGCACCAGCGAGGGGCCAAGGATCGGGCCATCGACCGGATGGCTCATCGCTTCGAGAAAGCGCAGCGTGGACTCGCGCAACATCTCGTCCATCGGCGAGGAATACATGCCTTTGGGACGTTCGTGGGTCGGACCGGATTTTTCGTCAATTTCCAGGATCAGTTCGCCAGCGAGTTTGAAATCCAGGCGCATGTATACCGCCAGCATCGGTTCCTCTTCGCTGGCGTCGGTTTCCATGGTGAAAGGCACTGGCACAGACACCACTAGGTAGTGCTGGGCGTCGTAAAGGTAGACCTCATCGCCCAGATAGCCGAGCTTGCGCCCCTGGCACAGGATGACGATGCCAGGCTCGTAGAGCACTGGCGTGCGGGTCAGCGGGCGATTGGAGCGCAGGAAGCGTATGTCTTCCAGTGCGCTCAGGTTGTAGCCCTCCACGGGGGCCAACTGCTCCATCAGTTGGACCATGCGCCGGGTTCGCGCGGCAAAATGATTCATAGGCCCCTCTTGCGGTTTCACGAAGCGTGACCATCCGTAGAGCGTGTCAGTGCTTCCCATTGGTCGATGTCACGCAGGGATTGCGTCAGCTTTTCGCGCACAAAGCCTATGGCATCGCTGCCGAGCAGCAGGTGGGCCGGTGGGTTGTCGCTGGCGATCAACTGCAGCATGGCTTGCGCAGCTTTTTGCGGGTCCCCCAACTGGTGGCCGCTTTTCGCTTCGCGCGCCTGGCGTACCGGATCAAAGCTGGCATCGTAGTCGGCGATGCTGCGGGGCGTACGCTGCATCGAGCGGCCGGCCCAATCGGTGCGAAATGAGCCTGGCGCCACGGCGGTGACAAAAATGTTGAATGGCTTGAGTTCTTTGCTCAGGGTGTCGGAGATGCCTTCCAGCGCGAACTTGCTGGCGCAGTAGTAGGCGATACCCGGCATCGTGATGGTGCCGCCCATGGACGTGATGTTGATGATGTGCCCGCTGCGGCGCTGGCGGAAGTACGGCACGAACGCCTTGGTCACGGCAACGGCGCCGAACACGTTGACGTCGAACTGACGACGCATTTCTTCCAGCGGCGACTCTTCGAAAATGCCCTCATGGCCGTAACCTGCGTTGTTCACCAGGACATCCACCGGGCCGTAGCGGGTCTCGATCTCGGCAACGACGCTGTCGATCCGCTCAAAGTCGGTGACATCCAGGATCACGCCATGAGCACGCTCCGCTGATAATGCCTCGAACGTTTGCAGCGCGGCTTCGTTGCGAACGGTACCAATGACACGGTGGCCTGCAGCCAGCGCCTCGGTCGCGAGGGCCTTGCCAAAGCCGCTGCTGATGCCGGTGATGAACAGGGTTTTGCGAGTGCTCATGGAAATTCCTCTCGGTTACTGAGTGCTAATGGTAGCCAAGCCACCGCTGGCGACCTATGCCGGATCATCTATGAGGCTTGCCTATTCCTATTCGCTTCTACTCGTACTCTCAATTGTCCCGGTGTGGCTCGATTGGCGCAGGCTGATGCATGGTCCGGCCCGCCCCAGTGGGTGTCACTGAGGCGGTCGGCACCACTCCACGTTACGTCAGCCAGACATCGACCTGCCGCTCCGCGCCCTCTATAAACACCAAGGCCTCGACCTGCCCCGCCTCTATCAGGTCTTGGCTGACGCCTTTTATCAATTCAAGCTGCGCGGCGCTGTCGACCAGCTCAACACGTGCTACCGGAGCCTTCATGGATTGGCTGGCGTCAGACTTTGCTTTGCGAATCGCAGACAGCACGCTGCTCAGGCTCATCAATAACTGTTCAACAGCCGCGTCAGGGCAAGCGTCCCCTTGCGGCCAGGGCGCCTTGTGCACTGAGCCGCAACTCCAGGATTGCCAGACCTCCTCACACACAAAGGGTAGAAATGGCGCAAACAGTCGCTGCTGCACGCTCAGCGCATGTGCCAATGCATTACGCGCCGAGTAGCCGTCGGGTCGATAGGCACGACGCTTGACCAATTCGACGTAGTCATCGCAAAACCACCAGAAGAATCCTTCGATACGCGACAACGCCCCGCTGTAGTCATAGGCCTCCAGCGCGACGGTAGCGTCCTGGACTACGCCACCCAAGCGTTCGAGCATGGCTTGATCCAGCGGTTGGTCGATATCCCCGGTGTCATCCTTCGCAAAGCCTTGAACCAACCTCGAAAGATTGAACAGCTTGACGGCCAGGCGGCGGCCGATTTTCATCTGCTGCTCTTCAAAGGCTGTGTCACTGCCGAGCCGCGCCGAGGCAGCCCAATAGCGCACGCCGTCACTTCCATACTGGTCGAGCAAGGCTTGAGGGGTGACCACATTCCCCTTGGACTTGGACATTTTCTTGCGATCGGGATCAAGGATCCACCCGGAAAGCGCGACGTTGCGCCATGGCGCGCAACCGTGTTCAAAATGGCTGCGTACCAGTGTCGAGAACAGCCAGGTTCGGATTATGTCGTGACCTTGGGGCCTGAGGTCCATCGGGTATATTTTGGCAAACAACCCATCGTCCTCTCCCCAGCCGCCGGCAATCTGAGGCGTCAGGGAACTGGTGGCCCAGGTGTCCATGATGTCTTGTTCACCGATAAACCCGTTGGGTTGACCACGTTGTTCGGGTCGATAGCCCGGTGGCGTATCCAGGCCCGGATCGACAGGCAGGCTTGCCTCACTGGCGATAATCGGAGCGCCATGCTCGGCTTCGCCTTGTGCGTCCAGGCGATACCAGAACGGAATCGGCACGCCGAACGTACGTTGGCGACTGATTAGCCAGTCTCCATTCAACCCCCCTACCCAATGCTCGTAACGCCTGAGCATGTGCGGCGGATGCCAGTCCAACGCCTGGCCAGCGTCGAGCAACACGTCCCTCAGGTTCGCGTCGCGTCCGCCATTGCGCAAGTACCATTGCCGCGTCGCGAGAATTTCCAAAGGCCGGTGGCCTTTCTCGAAGAACTTTACCGCGTGGTTAATCGGTCGTGGCTCATCTCGCATGGCGCCGCAGTCACGCAACATCGAAACGAGCTGCGTACGAACCTGGGACAGGGTACGGCCGGCCAGGCCTGCGTAGGCCTGTTGGCTGCGCGAAGACGTCAACCAGGAGGGCGTTTCAAGTAACAGGCGCCCGTCCTTTCCCAGGACTGACCGTGTGGGCAGCTGCAACTCCCGCCACCAAATCACATCGGTTAGATCGCCAAAGGTGCAGACCATCGCCAACCCGGTGCCCTTGCCGGGGTCACCCAAAGGGTGGGCCAGCAGCGGAACGTCCAGGTCAAAAATCGGCGCACGCACGGTCTGCCCGAACCTCGCCTGATAACGAGCGTCGTCCGGGTGAGCCACCAGCGCCACGCATGCCATCAGCAACTCAGGTCGAGTCGTAGCAATCTTCAGTTCGGCACCATCAGCCGCGTCGAAGCCGAGTTCGTGATACGCACCCGCAACCTCGCGCTCCTCAAGCTCTGCCTGGGCTACGGCCGTCTGGAACGTCACATCCCAGAGACACGGAGCCTCCTGGCTATACAGTTCGCCACGCTGGTAGTTACGCAGTAACGCGCGCTGACTGGCTCGTTGGGAGCGTTCATCAATGGTGGCGTATGAAAGACTCCAATCAACGGACAAGCCCAGTTGCACGAACAGTGCACGGAACGCTTGCTCATCGATGGCCGTCAGCTCATGGCACAACTCGATAAAGTTGCGCCGACTGATGACGGCAAAGTCAGCCCGTTTTAATGGAATTGACTCGGAGGGTTTGAAGCCAGGCTGGTAAGCGGCCAACGAGTCGCAACGTACGCCGTAGAAATTCTCGACCCTGCGTTCGGTCGGCAAGCCATTGTCGTCCCAACCCATGGGGTAGAACACAGCCTTGCCGCGCATCCGCTGGAACCGGGCGATGATATCGGTGTGGGTGTAGCTGAAGACATGGCCAACGTGCAACGAACCTGAGGCTGTCGGTGGCGGCGTGTCGATGGAGAATACAGCGTCGCGTTGGGCGCTGTGGTCAAAGGCATACGTGCCTTCGAGCTGCCAATGCTGAGACCAGCGTGTTTCGAGGTTTTCAAGCGAGGGGGTGACGGTTTGATCGTTTAGAACTTCATCACGTTTAACGGTGACATAGCTTCCTCCTGTCAACATCATGGGGCGCGACAACGGTTGTGCGCCGAAGCAAACTTTATATTCAATCGCCTGCGGAAAGTAAACCCCTTGAACCAGGCCATTTTTTCCACAAAATAGCGTAAAAACAGTCCGGAAGATTTCTCACATTCAACAGGTACCCTATGCACACCCCCGTCACAATCATCGGTGCTGGCCTGGGCGGTCTCATCCTGGCTCGCGTGCTGTACGTCCACGGTATTGCCGCCACCGTCTATGAAGCAGAGCCGTCGGCAACCGCACGCGCCCAAGGCGGGATGCTCGATATCCACGACTACAACGGCCAACTGGCCTTGCAGGCAGCGGGCCTGACGGACGAGTTCCGCGCGCTTATCCTGAAAGGTCGCGAGGCGACTCGGGTGCTTGATTGGCAGGGTGCCACTCTGTTGGATCAACCCGACGACGGCACAGGCGGCCGTCCCGAGGTCATGCGTGGCGAGCTGCGCAAGATGCTCCTCGATTCACTGCCCGCCGGTACTGTGCGCTGGGGCCACAAGGTCAAGAGCGTGCGCGCCCTCGGCGAGGGTCGCCACGAAGTGACCTTCGCCGACGGTACTTGCGTTGCCACCCACCTGCTGGTTGGCGCGGACGGAGCCTGGTCAAAGGTCCGGCCGCTGCTCAGCGACGCTGCCCCCGAGTACATGGGCCGCTCGTTGATCGAAACCTACCTGTATGACAGCGACGCCCGGCACCCGGCCACCTCCAGGGCGGTAGGTGGCGGTGCGATGTTCGCACTTCAACCGGGAAAAGGGATCCAGGCGCACCGTGAGACGAGCGCCACGCTGCACACCTACGTAGTGCTCACCGAATCCCAAAGCTGGTTTGCCGCCATCGATTTCACCGACACGCCAACGGCGGCGGCACGGATCGCGCAGGAATTCGCAGGCTGGTCCCCTGCCCTCACGGCGCTGATCACCGACAGTGACACCGAACTGGTATGGCGCCCGCTCTTTATGCTGCCGGTTGAGCACCGCTGGGAGCGGGTGCCGGGCGTAACGCTGATCGGTGATGCCGCACACCTTGCGGCCCCGAATGGCGAAGGTGCCAACCTGGCCATGTACGATGGTGCCGAACTCGGCAAGGCCATCGCCTCATACCCTGATGACGTCGAAGCCGCCCTGGGCGAATACGAACAGGCCATGTTCCCGCGCAGCGCGCAAATGGCTGCCGAGGGGAATGAACTGCACGAGTTGCTGTTTGGTGACGATGCACCCTATAGCCTGGTCAGCATGTTCAACGGGGCAAGTGCCTGAACAGGGCTCGGGTCAATCACACTGGAAGGACTCAAGGACGTTATAAATTTCGGCAACCACCTGCCGTGTTGCGCCCTCAATGGTTCCTTCATTCCGGCATAACACCCAGCCGTGATCCGCAACCGCTCGCTCGAACGCCTGGGTACAGGCGACATGTTCTGCCAGCGTGTGGATCACGGTACTGCTCAGCCCACGTCGGCGTGCCGCGGCCCGTGCCCATGAAATATCAGGGTCGGTGACGACCCCGATATGCAGGTCCGGCACTTGCACGTTTCGATCAATGTTCAACTGCAGGATTTCTGCCAGCGGGACTTCCCGGCGAAACGCGGCATCAGACGGGTACCAGCGGTCGATCAGGACGATGCTGCCTGGAGGCTGTCTAGCCAGCACGTGCCGGGAAATCCACGCGCGGCTATCAGCGAAGCGTTCACAAACCTCCCACTCCAGATCCAGGCCGGGATGCCTGGCGAGTCTGTTAACGAGGGTCATTGTTTCACTTCTGAAGGGATCGCTTTTTCTCTCGCAAAGCCGGATCACCATTCTGTTGTCAGCCCTAAGCGCTTTTGTTACGGACTCCAGCAATGTGGTTTTGCCAGTACCCTTGGGGCCATCCATGGAAACAAACAACGGACGGCCAGCCGCCTGGCTCAACACGGCTTGTCGGTCCGGCTGCGCATGGTTTCGGCGATCACCTTGGCCAGTGCAGATTGATCGAATGGCTTGGGTAAGCGCGTCAATGTGGTCTTGAGGTCCAGGGAGATTTCCGCAAAGCCCGAGGAAAGAATGATGGGAAGGTTGGGATACAACGACTCGATGTTGCCGGCAAGCTCGATCCCGGTCATGTCCGGCATTGCCATGTCTGTCACGACCAGGTCAAAGCACGCGCCTTGCGCCAGGAACGCCAACGCAGCATGGCCGTCTCCTGCCGACACAACATGATGGCCCAGGTCTTCAAGCATCGCCCCGGTGCTGACCAGCACCAGCGGGTCGTCATCTACCAGCAGAATCTCGAGGCATTGCTGATGGGCTGCATCGGGTGTATCTGCAGTTGATGCCAGCGCCGCAGACTGTGTGGTGGCGGTCACCGCCACCGGTAACCAGAGCTCTGCGGCTGTGCCCTCTCCTACCCGACTCTTCAGCACAAAGTGGCCCTGTGACTGTGCCGCCAGGCCATGCACCATCGAAAGCCCAAGCCCGGTGCCTTTTCCCGCGCCCTTGGTGGTGAAGAACGGCTCCATGGCCCGTTGCAAGGTCGCGTCATTCATCCCGGGGCCGGTGTCGGTGACAGAGATGCAAATCAGC
This sequence comes from Pseudomonas sp. G5001, assembly GCF_013385475.1. Classification (NCBI taxonomy): domain Bacteria; kingdom Pseudomonadati; phylum Pseudomonadota; class Gammaproteobacteria; order Pseudomonadales; family Pseudomonadaceae; genus Pseudomonas; species Pseudomonas sp. G5001. The sequence goes on along the minus strand of NZ_JACAPZ010000013.1, from coordinate 30,649 downwards.
CTTTGCGAGTCATTCGCCCCGCCGGGAAACGCATCCTCCCGCGCTGAAATCAGGATCCTGCCCCGACCTTCCATTGCGTCCCGGGCGTTGATCACCAGGTTCATCACAGCCATTTCCAGTTGGCTCATGTCGACCAATACCGGCCGCAGGATCAATGGGAACTGTGTGTCGACGTTGATGCCTGCGCCCAACATGCGGGACAGCAGGTCTGACATGTTGCGGATCAGATCGCCCACATCCACAGGCTGAGGGTCAAGCTCCTGGCGACGGGCAAAGGCCAGCATCCGCTGAGTCAGCGTTGCGCCCCGCTGGGCGCCCGCGATGGCATTATTCAGTAAGGCGCAGGTTCTCGAGTCCTGCGGGACACGCTTCTTGGCGAGTTCAAGACTCCCCAGAATCACCATCAGGAGGTTGTTGAAGTCATGGGCGATGCCGCCGGTGAGCTGGCCCAGGGACTCCATTTTCTGGGATTGGAATAACGCCTCTCGGGTTTCCTTGATCTCCTGTTGAGCCTGGACGCTTTCGGTAACGTCCCGGGTGATCTTCGCAAACCCCACCAGCTCACCCAGTTCATTCTTGATCGGGTCGATAACCACATGGGCGAGGAATCCCGTGCCGTCCTTGCGCAGGCGCCAGCCCTGCCCTTCGTAACGACCTTCCCTGACCACCGTTTCAAGGGCGCGCTGCGGGACCTTGTGGTCTACGTCCTCACGCTGGAAGAACATGGAGTAATGCCTGCCGATGACTTCTGCCGGCTGATAACCCTTGATGCGCTGGGCGCCGGCGTTCCAGGTGGTGATCACGCCGTTGGGGTCCAGCATATACAGCGCGTAGTCGGTGACGCCTTGCACCAGCAGGCTGAATTGCTGCTCGCTCTGGCGCAGCGCCTGCTCCGCGGCCTTACGCTCGGTCAGGTCCCGTGTGACCTTGGCGAAGCCAATCAACGTGCCGTCGTCGGCGCGTATCGGGTCGATGATCACCAGTGCCCAGAGACGAGTCCCATCCTTGCGGATGCGCCAACCTTCGCCCTCGAAGCGCCCTGACTGCTCGGCGCTCTTGAGTGCCCGGCCCGGCAAGTCCGAGGCCAGGTCTTCCGGGGTGTAGAACAGCGAAAAATGCCTGCCCAGCACTTCACTCTGTTCGTACTGCTTGATCTTCCTCGCCCCGGAGTTCCAACTGCGAATCAACCCGTTCGTATCAAGCATATAGATGGCATAGTCGACCACTGCGTCGACGAGCAGTCGATACCGGTCGTCCTGATTGAAAGGCCCTTGTGCAGGATGGGATGGCATCAGGAAAGTCTCGGGACAAATGAGTGGCTTGAGCCCTCAGTATGTCTAAAAAAATCCCCGGCCCACCAATTTATTCATCTGGACAGTTTTTTTGAGTCAACCGCCGCCGTTGCGCGCAAACCGTGGAATCTTCAATCCCAGGCTTTCCCGCAAGGTCGTACCTTCATAAGCCGTGCGATACACGCCGCGCTCCTGCAACAACGGGATGACCTCGTGCGTGAAGCGCTTGAACTGCTCCGGATGGCCGATGTAGATGTTGAAACCATCCACCGCGCGGGCTTCAAGCCAGTCAGCCATTTTCCGAGCGACGGTATCCGCCGATCCGACAAACGCCCCCGGGCGCAGTTGCCGCCCGAACTCCACCGCCTGGCGCAATGTAAAACCTTTCTCCCGTGCCTGATCGGCAATGCGTTTGGCCGCGGTAAAAAAGCTGCTGCGTGCCGCCTCCAGGCTTTCCTGCGGGAACGGCGCATCAAGGTCGTACTGGCTGAAATCATGCCAGCCGAAATTGCGTCCGAACTCCTTCAGCGCCAGCTCGAAACTGTGGTCGGCCTGATGGTAGTGCCGCTCGATTTCACGCGCCTGTTCATCGGTATCGCCTACATAAATCTCGGCGCCGGGCATCACCAGCAATTGCTCCGGGTCACGGCCATGTTGCAGCGCCCTGCTCTTGATATCCCGATAAAAAGCCTGGCCCTGCTCGATGCTGGCCGCATGGGTAAAGATCACATCGGCCGTGGCCGCGCCGAGGTCGCGGCCTTGTTCCGAATCGCCAGCCTGGAAGATCACCGGTTGGCCCTGGGGTGAGCGCTGGATATTCAGCGGCCCGACCACGGAAAAGTGCTCGCCCTTGTGATTCAGGCTGTGGAGTTTGGCGGGGTCGAGAAACCGGCCGGTGGCGCGGTCACGCACGAAGGCATCTTCCTCATAGGAGTTCCACAGGCCCTGCACGACCTGGACGTGTTCGGCCGCCCGGCCATAGCGGGTGTCGTAGTCATAATGTTCGTCGCGGCTGTAGTTGCCGGCGGTACCGGCGTCGCCGCTGGTGACCACGTTCCAGCCGGCGCGGCCTTTGCTGATCAGGTCGAGTGAGGCCAGGCGCCGCGCGACGTTATAGGGCGAGTTGTAAGAGGTCGTCAGCGTACCGACCAGGCCCAGGTGCCGGGTGCTTACGGCAAGTGCCGATAACAGCGTCAGCGGCTCCAGCCGGTTCAGGTAGTGGGATGGCGAACCCGGTGTGATGAATTGGCTGTCGACGATGAACATCAAGTCGAACAATGCCGCCTCGGCCTGGCGTGCAATGTCGACGTACCAGTCGACGTTGACGCTGGCATCGGCCGGCAATTGCGGGTCGAGCCACAGATTGTGGCGGCCGGGCCCGCCGCAGCCCATGGTCAGGGCGCCTAGTTTGAGCTGTCTTTTGGTCATGTCCAACGTATTCCTGGAAGCGTTCAGGGCTGGGTTCTGGCGACGGCTGGCTGCAAGGACGCCGCGAAGGAGTCGTCGAACAGCTTGGCTGCCGGGTAAGACTTGACCAGTCCCTGGCTTGCGAAAAAGTCCACGGTCTTTTGTGCTTCTACAGGCGACTGGGCTGTCACCGGTTCGACCGTCGTGCGTGCCCGGGCAAACCAGGCGCGGGCAATGTCGGCATCTGCGCGGGTGCGCTTGGCCCAGGCATCTGCATACGCATCGGCGTTGGCCGGGCTTTGGCGCGTCCAGTCACGGGCTTTCTTCAGGCGTTGGAGAAAATCGCTGATTTGCGCACGCTTGTTATCGACGGCCCTGGTGCTGGCGGCGACGAAACTCTGGGCCGGGATCAGCCCGTCTGCGGTCGCCAATACCCGTGCGCCCTGGCGTTCCTGTTGGGTGACGTAGGGTTCCCAGGTGGCGATGACGTCGACCGAACCGCCTTCCAGTGCGTGGGAAGCATCCAGTGCACTGAGGTAGCGCAACTCCAGGGCCTCTTTCGGCACGCCCGCCTTATCCAGTGCGGTCAGCAGCAGTTGCTGGCTCCAGGAGCCTTTCCAGATGGCGGCGCGCTTGCCTTTGAGGTCCGCAAGGCTGTGGATCGAGGAATCCTTTTTCACCAGGATGGCCACGCCCTCGAGGTTTTGCCGGCTGATGGCAATCACCTTGATCGGTGCGCCGAGTGCACCGAGGAACAGCACGGGCGCATCGCCGAGCAGGCCGATGTCGAGGCTGTTGGTATTGAGGGCTTCCGCCACGGGAGACCCGGCGGTGAATTGCTTCCATTCAAGGGTATAGGGCAGATCATCCAGCACCCCCGCCGCTTCCATCACGGCCTGGGCGTTGTAGCTTTGGTCTCCGACCACCAGCGTTTGCGCGTTCGCGGTCAGGCACAGCAGCGTGGCGGCCAACCCGGCCGCCAGTTTTGTCAGGTAACGCACGTTCGTCTCCAGATGCCTTCTCAAGCATTGAAAGTCGATCCGCGCGTGCGGTCTCGGCAGTGTTCGTAGGGAGGGCTACGATGAGGGGCTGACGGCTGCATGTAAAATACTTATAACGCATAACCTAATTCGATATTAATGCGTTAAATGCATTTTTGTGGGTGATCGGCGCGCACGGACATTGCGTACCCGCCTGCGCCACCTACACTGATTTGAATTCGGCGACTCTCGCGCCATTTTTTCAGCCGTATGGCCCGATGCCCGCGCACTCATTGCTCAACAAATAAAGCAGTTAACCAACTGATTAATCAGAGTAAATATGAAAGAGCAGCCTCGGCAGCTTGCATCGGCAACGCAACCAGTGGCGCACAGCCGCGCCCTTTTTCGACCACCCCACCTTCTGGCTCCGTTGAGCCTGCTGTGCATCGCCCTCGCCGGCTGCACCGTCGGGCCCGATTTCGCGCGTCCTGAGGTGCCGGCGAACGCCGATTATTCACGAGAAAAACTCACCTCCACCACCAAGGCCGATATCGACACCGGCGGTGCGGCGCAGCGGTTGATCGCCGGGATGGATATTCCCGGGCAATGGTGGACGCTGTTCCGCTCACCGGAACTGAACGCGCTGGTGGAGGAAGCCTTGCGCGCCAACCCGGATGTCACCGCCGCGCAGGCGGCATTGCGCCAGGCCAACGAGCTGGTCTATGCCGACCAGGCGTCGCTGTTTCCCTCGGTGAGCGGCAACGTGCAGAAAGCCCGCGAGAAAGTATCGGGCGTCACCTCGGGCCTGCCGGAGTCGCCGATTCTCACGGTGAGTTCGGCGTCGCTGAGCGTGTCCTACGCCCCGGATGTGTTCGGCGGCACGCGCCGGCAAATTGAATCCACCTCGGCGCAGGCCGAGTACGAACGCTTCCAGTTGGAGGCGACCTACCTCACCTTGACCTCCAATGTGGTGAACACCGCAGTCAGCCTGGCCTCTATACGCGACCAGATCGCCGCCACCGAAACCATCATTCGGCTACAGAGTGATCAGCTCGACGTCCTGCAGGCGCAGCGCCGGCTGGGTGCGATCGGCGACTCCGACGTGCTCACACAGCAGACCGCGCTGGCGCAAACCCGTGCCACCTTGCCGCCCCTGCAAAAGCAGTTCGCCCAGACCCGCAACCAGTTGATGGCCTACCTCGGCCGGTTTCCCAACCAGGACCGGGACGAGCGCTTCAACCTCGCCTCCCTGCACCTGCCCGAAGAACTGCCGCTCAGCCTGCCTTCGGCCATCGTTGGCCAGCGGCCCGATGTGCGTTCCGCGCAGGCGCAACTGCATCAGGCCAGTGCCAATATCGGCGTGGCCGTCGCCAATCAGTTGCCCCAGTTCAGCATTACCGGGTCGGTGGGCTCCACGGTGGCCAGCGGGACCAAATTGTTTTCGGCGGGCAGTGGGGTCTGGAGCCTTGCCGGGTCGATCACCCAACCGATCTTTGATGCCGGCGCACTCGAACATCGCAAACGCGCTGCGGTGGCCGCCTATGACGAGTCGGCAGCCCGCTACCGTGGCACGGTGATCGGCGCGTTCCAGGACGTGGCCAACGCACTGCGGGCGCTGGAGGCGGATGCCGATGCACTCAACCAGCAGGTGGTGGCCGAGCGCTCTGCCCAAGCCAACCTGGACCTGGTGCAGGCGCAGTTCAAACTCGGTGCCGTGGCGTACATCAACCTGCTCACGGCCCAGCAAACCTACCAGAACACCGTGCTGGCCCGGGTCAGGGCGCAGGCCTCCCGCTACAGCGACACCACCGCGCTCTTCCAGGCATTGGGTGGCGGATGGTGGAACCGTACCGATGTGGACCCTGCCACCAAGGGCCGGCCTGATCGGTTCGGCCTGCCTTCGTGGAACGAGATCATGCCGGCCAGGAACGAGGCAGCGCCTGCCGATTCGGCACGGTTCAACTGAACTGAACTCTTGAAACAGCGAGAACATCCATGGCTGACGTCATAACCGCCTCTCCCCTGCCCACCGAGCCCGGCGCACCGCGCAAGCGCCGACTGTGGCGGCCGATGATCATCATGATCGTGGTGGTGCTGGTGATTGTGGCGATCATTGCCGGGGTGAAGTTCGTGCAGATTTCGGCGCTGATCGCCCAGTCGAAAATGCCCCTGCCCGCCTCCGTGGTCACGGCCATGAAGGTGCCGTTCAGCGACTGGCAACCGAATGTCAGCGCCGTGGGCTCAATGAAAGCGGTCAGGGGGGTGGATGTGACCACTGAAGTGGGCGGCATCGTGCGCACCATCGGCTTCACGCCCGGGCAAGAAGTGGCGGCCCAGGCGCTGCTCGTCCAGCTGAATGCCGACTCGGACATCGCGCAACTGCATTCCCTTGAGGCCACGGCCGACCTGGCGGTGATCGTCCTCAAGCGTGACAAGGCGCAACTGGCGGTTAACGCCATCTCCCAGGCACAAGTGGACACTGACACCGCCGACCTCAAAGCCAAGGTCGCCGCCGCTGAACAACAGCGCGCGCTGGTGGCGAAAAAAACCATCCGCGCACCGTTTGCCGGGCGCATCGGCATCACCAGCGTCAACCCTGGCCAATACCTCAACCCCGGCGACAAGATCGCCACGCTGCAAACCTTCGATCCGATCTACATCGACTTCACGGTGCCCCAGACTCAAATGGAGGCCATCGCCATCGGCCAAGGGGTTTCGGTAACGGCCGACGGACTGTCGAATCAAACCTTCACCGGCAAGATCAGCACCATCGACACCCAGTTCGACGCCACCACGCGCAATGTCACCGTGGAAGCCACCGTCGACAACCCCAAACAGAACCTGGTGCCCGGGATGTTTGCCCGCGCCGTGGTCAACTCCGGTGCGACGCAGCGCTACCTCACCGTTCCGCAGACATCGGTGACCTACAACCCTTACGGCACCACAGTATTCATTGCCACATCGAGCAAGAACGACAAGGGTGAGGAAGTCCTCACCGCGCAACAGACTTTCATCAAGACCGGGCCGACCCGGGGCGATCAGGTGGCGATCCTGTCGGGCGTGAAGGAAGGTGACCTGCTGATCACCAGCGGCCAGATGAAGCTCAAGAATGGCTCGCCGGTGAAGGTCGATAACAGCGCCGCGCCGCTGAACGATCCTGTGCCGACTCCCCAAGAACACTAAAGGTGTCCCATGAAGCTTACCGATACCTTTATTCAGCGGCCGGTTTGGGCGATTGTCGTCTCGCTGTTCATCCTGATCCTGGGGCTGCGCTCGATCTTCGAATTGCCGGTGAACCAATGGCCACGCACCGAAAATACCGTGGTCACCATCACCACCGCCTACTACGGCGCGGACGCCTCCACCGTTGCCGGCTTTATCACCCAGCCGCTTGAATCGGCCATCGCCCAGGCCCAGGGCATCGACTACCTGTCATCAACGAGCATCACCGGTGTCTCGACGATTACCGCCACGCTGCGGCTGAATTACGACGCGAGCAAGGCCCTCACCGAGATCAACACCCAGGTCAACTCGGTCAAGAACCAACTGCCGGCGCAGTCCCAGGAACCGGTGCTGACGGTGGCGGTCGGGCAGACCACCGACGCCATGTACCTGGGTTTCTACAGCGACACCCTGCCCACCAACAACATCACCGATTACCTGGTGCGGGTGGTCAAGCCCAAGCTGGACTCGATCCAGGGCGTGCAAACCGCCGAAATCCTCGGCGGGCGCCAGTTCGCCCTGCGCGCCTGGATGGACCCGAACAAACTGGCGGCGCATAACGTGACCGCCCAGGACGTGTCCACCGCCCTGGCCAACAACAACTACCTGTCTGCCGTCGGTTCCACCCGTGGGCAAACGGTGACGGTCGACCTGACGGCCGGGACCGACTTGCACACGGTGGATGAATTCAAGCGGCTGGTGGTCAAGCAGAAAGGCGATGCCCTGGTGTACCTGGAGGACGTGGCCACCGTCACCCTCGGCGCCGAAAGCTACGACAGCAGCGTGGCGTTTTCCGGCAAGCGTTCGGTGTTCATCGGCATCAAGACGGCGCCGACTGCCAATATCCTGACGGTGGCCGACAGCGTGCGCGAGGCCTTCCCCGAGCTGCAATCCCAGTTGCCCACCGGGGTACGCGGCGAGATCGTGTATGACTCCACGGAGTTCATCAACACCTCGATCTATGAGGTGGTGAAGACCCTGGTCGAGGCGATGATCATTGTGTCGGTGGTGATCTACCTGTTCCTCGGCTCGTTCCGCGCAGTGATCGTGCCGCTGGTGGCGATCCCGCTGTCGCTGGTCGGGACCTTCTTCATCATGTACCTGCTGGGGTACTCGATTAACCTGCTGACCCTGCTCGCCCTGGTATTGGCGATCGGCCTGGTGGTGGACGACGCGATTATCGTGGTGGAAAACGTCGACCGGCATATCAAGGAGGAAGGCAAAGGCGTGCTGGAAGCTGCGCTGGTTGCCGCGCGGGAACTGGGTGGGCCGATCATCGCGATGACCGTGGTGCTGATCGCCGCCTACGTGCCCATCGGGCTGCGCAGCGGCCTTACCGGTGCGCTGTTCAAGGAGTTCTGCTTCTCACTGGCGGGTGCCGTGACTGTGTCGGCCGTGGTGGCGTTGACACTTTCGCCGATGATGACGTCCCGGCTGTTCAAGTCCGGGCAGGAAGAAGGCCGGTTTGCGCGCAAACTCGATCAGTACTTTGACTGGTTGCGGGGCCGTTACCACCGCATACTCTCGGGTGGCCTGAACGTATGGCCGGTGCTGGTGACGTTTGGTTTTGTGCTGTTCCTGCTGGTGGCCGCCAGCGGCATGACCGCCAAAAGCGAACTGTCGCCCACCGAGGACCAGGGGCTGGTGTTCATGCAGATCAAGGGCCCGCCCACCGCCTCTCCGCAGCAGATGGAGCGCATCGCCGACCAGGCCTTCCAGATCGCCAACAAAGAGCCGGAATACGCGCAGATGTTCCAGCTGACCGGGTTGCCTATCCTCAACCAGGGCCTGGGCGGTGTGCTGCTGAAAAACTGGGGCGACCGCTCGCGCTCCCAGGCCCAACTGATATTGGAACTCCAGCAGAAATGGAACCAGGTGCCGGGCGCCACCATTGCGGCCTTCCCGCTGCCATCGCTGCCGGGCGCCCAGGGCTTGCCGGTGCAGTTCGTGATCACCACCACCGACTCGGTGGAAAACCTCAACGAAGTCGCCCAGGCCGTGGTGGCCGAGGCCCAGAAACAACAGCTGTTCTATTTCTCCGACATGGACCTGAAACTCGACAAGCCACAAGCCAAGCTGGTGGTGGACCGGGAAAAAATCGCCGCACTGGGCATGACCCAGGCCGACGTCGGTGCGGCGCTGTCCGCGGCACTGGGCGGCAACTACGTGAACTACTTCTCCACTGCCGGGCGCTCGTACAAAGTCATTCCCCAGGTGTTGCAGGTTGATCGCCTCAACCCGGACCAGATTCTCGATTACTACATCCGCACCCCATCCGGCAGCATGATCCAGGCGCGCACCGTGGCGCATATCGAAACCTCGACCCAGCCGGAATCCATCAACCACTTCCAGCAACTCAATTCGGCGACCCTGTCGGGCGTCAGCGGCGTGGCCCAGGGCGAGCTGCTGGCGAAACTGAACACCATTCTGACCAATATTGCGCCGTCGGGTTACACCTCGGACTTCTCCGGCGAATCACGCCAGTTCATGCAGGAATCCGGCGGGTTCTTCGGCCTGCTGATGTTTTCGATCCTGATCGTGTACCTGGCCCTGGCGTTTCAGTTCGAGAGTTTCCGCGACCCGGTGGTGATCCTGTTCTCGGTGCCCCCTGCACTCTTCGGCGCGCTGGCGTTTATCACCATGGGCTTTGCCTCGATCAACGTGTACACCCAGGTGGGGCTGGTGACGTTGCTGGGGTTGATCACCAAGCACGGGATCCTGATCGTGCAGTTTGCCAACGAGTTGCAGCGCGCCGGTCACAGCAAGCGTGAGGCCATAGAAGAAGCCGCCGGCGTGCGTTTGCGGCCGATCCTGATGACCACCGCCGCCATGGTGCTGGGCGTGGTGCCGCTGGTGTGGGCCTCCGGTGCCGGGGCTGCGGGACGGCATGACATGGGCCTGGTGATCTTCGCCGGGTTGTCGATCGGTACCGTGCTGACGCTGTTCATGGTGCCGGCGATGTATATGTTCATTGGCTCCACGCACCATCAGGAGGCGGAACAGCCAGTCCCCGTGTAGGAGCGAGCTGGCTCGCTCCTGCAGTGGATCAGTGGGTCAGATCACTACCCGCAGCGCCAAGCCTTCATACGCATCCAGGGTGATGGTGAAATCACCCTCGGGTGTCAGATCGCCCTCCACCCGCTCATTGATGATGTCCACCACCGGCCCGGGCGCAATATCGGGCAGGTGCAGGGTTTCAGTAATCGGCGTCGAGCCGAAGTTCAGCGCCGTGATCTGGGTACCTTTGCCCGCCGGCAGCTCGTGCACCATGATCAACAGCCCCGGGTGCTGCACATCCGGCACCAGGATCTGGCGGCTGGCGGCGATGTCGTAGGCTCGGCGCACCGCGAGGATTCTTTGCAGTTGCGAGGCAAACGAATCCGGGTCGGCCAACTGGCTGATCAGGCTGCCATACAAAGTTTTCGGGCGTGGCATCTGCCCGGCGGATTGCTCCGCATCCGGATTCAGGTCCACCAGGTCATAGGCGCCTCGATGGATCCAGCGTGTGTCGCCATCCAGCATCAAGTGGGCCACCTCCTGCGCCGGTAACGGCAATGCGCCCACCAGGTCCCAGCCGGACAGTGCAAACACCCCCGGTTGCATCGCGTTGTACATCACCAGCAGCAGGTGAATCTGGCGGATCTGCTGGATATCCGCCGGGGTAATCGCCTCAAGGTCGCGAATGCCCAGCGCCGCTGTAATGATGCTGGCGGTGGTGCAGGACACGCCGTTGGTCACGAACTTCAGGTTATACGGCGCGTGTTCGCCAGCCAGGCGTTCGTACATCTGCTCACGGATATGCTCGCGCAGGATGCCGCCGGGAAAGGTCTGCCCCTGATAGAGGTAGGTGTCATGGGCGTGCAACGTCCAGAAGTGCACCAGTTCCAGGGTCAGCTCGTCATGGTTCTGCAAGGCGTGGATCAGCGAGCCGGGGTCGATGCCCAGGGTGTGCATCTCCCGCAGCATCAGGCGCAGGAATTCGGTGTCGCCCATCAATAACGCGTGCTGGTAAGCCGGGCGCGTGATGAAGTCGTAGGACAGGTCTGCGCCGCCGTGGGACATGGCGGCGATGTCGTCCACCGTCAGGTTCAGTTCCTGGAAGCTGAAACCGCCCGCCTTGCGAATCGCGCCGCCCAGGATCTGGTTGCCGGTGATGGACAGTGGATGGCTTTCAGACCAGGCGTTACCTTCCAGTTTTCGTTCCACGCCAAGGAAACCGTTGGCGTCCAGGCGCAGGATTTTCGCCCCCATCACGTCGATGGCGTGCAGGGCGTCGCCGATGATCATCTGCTGCGCGGCGAAGGTCGGGTCCAGCCAGTTCAGCGACGGCTGCCCTTCCTTGAAGTAATGCAGGTACACCCAGCGGCGGGGCTTGCCGTCCACGCCGATGACCACATCGGTCGCGCTCCAGTCGGTTTCCTTGACCCCGGGTTCGAAGAAGATCACCCGTTGCAACTGGCCGACGATGTAGTGCTTGTCCCTGAGTACGTCGACCTGCTGTGGGCTGAGGTTCTGCGCATCGCGGCCCTCGCTGATGTCGGGCAGCAGCGGCCAGTCTTCTTCGCGGATCTCCACCATGTGGTAGAGCCCGGGATAGTCTTCGTAGGCCATCTCGGCCAGGCGGAAGTCCGCGCCCTTGCCGGTGTGGGACGGGATCACATCGTCAATGATCACCGCGTTGTGCGCGGCGGCCATGCGGGCCAGCGCCTGAAGCTGGGCTTCGGTGCCTAGTTGCGGGTCGATGTCGAAGCTGATGCGGTCAAAATTGCCGTCAATGGTGGGAGTGTGCTCGGTACCGGATAGACCGCCCGAGTGTTTCAACGGGCCGTTATGGATGCCCTGGATGCCGATTTTCGACAGCGCGTGCCACAAGGTTTCATCGCCCAGGGCCTCCAGTACGCTGCCGTTCTCGCGGGTGACGATGGACGCCGGATAGGCCGTGAACCACACCGATGCCAGGGCTGAAGCATCACGGGGCCGGGTATGGGCATACGGCTGTTGCCACAACCGGCCTTGCCCCGAGTAGAGCCTGGCGCGCTGCTTGGCGGCATGCAGCATCGATTGTTCCACCAGCCAGGCCACATGTTTCTTATCGGCGTCCGTCATAAATCAATCACCTGCACCCATGAAGTAGTCGGTTGCGGTGGCTGCATGTGAACCACCGTTCGTTACTGTATGAGGCCCCGGGCGGCAATTCGTTGCATCCGGGATGGCGACCCTTCCCCGGCCTAGACCCATCCACCGTCCACAATGAAGTTCTGTGCGGTACACATCGCCGATACATCAGAGGCCAGGAACAGCGCCATATTGGCGATATGTTCCGGCTCCACACTGCCCGGCAGGCACTGGCTGCGGGCGATCAATTCCCGGGCCGCGTCATCCACCCACATCGCCAGTTGTTTCTCGGTCATCACCCAGCCCGGCACCAGCGTATTGACCCTGATACGGCTGGGCCCAAGCTCCCGCGCCAGGGCCCGGGTCATGCCGTGGGCGGCGGCTTTGCTGGCGGCGTATACCGGGTAGCCGCTGGAAGCCATCATCCAGCCGATGGAACCCAGGTTGATGATCGACCCGCCGCCTGCGGCCTTCATCATCGGCACCACGGCCCGGGCCGCGAAAAAACCGTGCTTCAGGTTGACCGAAATCAGTTGGTCGAACCGCTCCGAGTCGATTTCATCCAGAGTGTGCCGAACGTCATTGGCGGCATTGTTCACCAGCACGTCGATCGGCCCGAGGCTCTGCGCCAGGCACGCTATCGCGGCCTTGTAGGCGATCTCGTCGGTGATATCGCAATGGGCGAATTCGACGGCATGGCCCTCGGCCGACAATATCGCCGCCAATCGGTCGCCCTGCCCTTGCGCCCGGTCCACGAAGGCTACCTTGGCCCCCTGGCGTGCGAAGGCACGCACCATGGCCTCGCCTATCCCGGAAGCACCGCCGGAGATCAGCACGGTTTTATCCCGCAGGTCCGGGTACATCGCCTGCGCGCCGGGCTGTTTTTCAGTGTTCATGGGGCAGTCACTCCGCTGTATTTAGTCTTATTTTATATTGCATGTTTTGCGATATTGGCTATAAATCAGCCCTGCAGCCGAATAAATAGTAGAACTATTTAATTAACAACAATAAAGGTAGCTCAGTCATGCGGCAATCCCGATTCCTGCTTACCGGCCTTGGCCTCTCCCTGGCGGTGGCCAGCCTGGGCGCTCAGGCGGCTGGCTTGTCCAGCGAACACAAGCCCTTCGGCAAAACCAATGACGGCACCGCCGTCGAGCAGTATGTATTGCGTAACAGTCATGGCGTACAAGCCACGGTCATCACCTATGGCGCGGTCTTGCAGTCGCTGAAAGTACCCGACAAACACGGCCAGTTCGCCGACGTGGTGCTGGGCTTCGATGACGTCCAGGGCTACCAGGCCGGTACTGCGTTCTTCGGCGCGACCATCGGCCGTTTTGGCAATCGCCTGGACAAGGGCAGCTTTGAACTGGACGGCAAACGCTATCAAGTGCCCCTCAACGACGGGCCGAACTCGCTGCACGGCGGCCCGCAAGGTTTCGACAAGCATGTGTGGAAAGCCCAGCCGGTCAAGCAGGACGATTCGGTGGGCGTGACCCTGAGCTACCTGTCAAAGGACGGCGAGATGGGTTTCCCCGGCAACCTGAAAGTCGATGTCACCTATAGCCTCAACGACAAGAACGAACTGCACATCGACTACAAGGCCACCACCGACAAACCCACGGTGCTGAACCTCACCAACCACAGTTACTTCAACCTCGCCGGCGCCGGCAGCGGTGATGTGCTCAAGCAGGTCGTCACCCTGCATGCCAGCCATTACACCCCGGTCAACAGCACCCTGATTCCCACCGGCGAACTGGCCCCGGTCGCCGGTACGCCGATGGACTTTCTCAAGCCCACTGCCATCGGCCAGCACATCAAGGACGATCATCCCCAGCTGAAATTCGCCGAACCTAAACAAGGTGGCTTTGACTTCAACTGGGTGCTGGATGCCAAGGGTGATATCGGCAAACTGGCCGCCGACGTTCGTGACCCGCAGTCCGGTCGCCGCTTGCAGCTGTATACCAGCGAGCCTGGCGTGCAGTTCTATACCGGCAACTTCCTCGACGGGACGATCAAGGGCAAGGGTGGCACGCCTTACGCCCACTGGAGTGCGTTCACCCTGGAAACCCAGCATTTTCCCGACGGCCCCAACCAGCCGAGCTTCCCCTCTACCCGTCTCGATCCTGGCCAGACCTACACGCAGAATACCGTGCTGAAATTCTCTGCTGACTAAACCTGTGGGAGCTGTCGAGCTTTGGCGAGGCTGCGATGACGTCGGCACTATCAATATCCAAGGTGCCTGACCCACCGCTATCGCAGCCTCGCTGAAGCTCGACAGCTCCCACAGTACCGGCGTTAGCAGGGCTGCCGGGAAACGTCAGCGGCCATCAGTTCCACAAACCGATCTTTTCCAGCTCCTGCTTGAAGTTCTCGCGGGTGATCAGCGTCACCTCATCCATGGCCGTGTACTTCGGCGGCTCCTTACCCGTAGTGACCCACTCGAACATCATGCTCGCGGTGTTGTAGCCCTCGATGTGCGGGCTGGGCAGCATCGAGCCGAAGAAGCCGCTGTTGGCTTTCTTCAATTCGCCAATGGCATCGGTGCCGTTGATGCCGATGCCGATGACATTCGCCGCCGCAAACCCGGCGCTTTCGGTGGCGCGCACGCCGCCAAGCACGGTGTTGTCATTCATGCCGCCGATGATCAGGTTTTTCGCGCCGCCGGGCAGCTTGACCAGCGCCGAGTTGGTGGCGTCCATACTGCCGGGGACGTCGAGGGTCTTGAGGGCTGCGTACAGGATGTGATCATCCGGAATGCCTGCGGCCTTCAGGGATTTGACCGAGCCATCAGTGCGCTTTTTACCGGTATCGAGTTCGTTGTAGGTGTTGATCACCGCATAGGTGTCCTTCCAATCCCAGCCACGTTTTTTCGCTTCAGTGGCCATGGCACTGCCCTGCTTCTCGCCCACTTCAAACGCGGCCATGCCCAGGTAAGGCACGTCTTCCATGAAGTTGCCCTTGGCATCCACAAAACGGTCATCCACGGCGATCACTTTCAAGCCGTTGGCTTTGGCCTTGGCCATGATCGCCGGGCCGAGGGACACGTCCGGCGGGCAAATCACAAAACCCTTGGCACCGTTGGCCGCCAGGCTGTCGATGGCCGAGAGGGTTTTCTCGCCGTCGGGCACGGCGATCTTGATCACCTCGAAGCCCTTGTCCTTGCCGGCCTTTTCGGCGAAGGCCCATTCGGTCTGGAACCAGGGCTCTTCCGCCTGCTTGACCAGAAAGCCGATCTTCACCGGCTCGGCCGCCAGCAACAGGCTGCTCAGGCCGACGGCGGACACCGCCACAGCGGCGCAGCACAGGGAACGGATACCACGACGACGATTCATAGGGTGACTCCTTGTTGTTGTTTTTGAGTGCGTTAAACAGCCTGTTGGTTATCCTGCAAAGCGGTGGCAGATTTTCCCCGGCACATCGACCTCAATGGCCAGCACCGCACCGTCCAGCGGGTGATCCAGCGGGCTGGCGGCACTGGTGATGTACAAGGTCTTGAGGTCGGGGCCTGCGAACACGCAACTGGTGGGACGGCTGACCGGCAATTCGATGACCCGGTCAACTTCACCGTCCGGCGTCAGCCGCAGCAGGCAGCTGCCGTCCCAGCGGGCGTTCCAGATATAGCCTTCGGCGTCCATGGCCGAGCCGTCCGGGCCACCCCGGGAGTGAGGCCCGAACCAGACCTGCGCAGGTGCGAGCTGGCCCTGTTCAGTCATCGGGTATCGATAGAGCGTGCCGTCCAGGCTGTCGCCGAAATGCACGTGGGTGGCGGCGTCGTTCCACAGCAAGGTGTTGGGAATCCCTAGGCCTTGCAGCAACGGCGTGACCTGCCCGTCGGTATCGACCCGGAACAGGCCGCCGGAACGTCGCAGCACCGGCAAGTCTTCACCGTGCTCGCCGATGTTGTTCTGCATGGTGCCCAGCCACAGCCGGCCTTGGGCATCACAGCGGGCTTCGTTGGCACGGTTGCCCGGTTGCGGATCGGCGACGCAAAGCAAGGTCAGGCGTGGATCGCTCGGCGTCGAATCGAGGTCGAGGCGATACACGCCGCTGCTCAGGGTCACCAGTGCATCGCCGCTGGCGCACGGAATAAACGCCGAGACCGGCTCAGGCAATTGCCAGGTGTGCAATTGCCCGCCCTGCAGGCGCAAGGCCTGCTGGCCGATGATGTCCACCCAATACAAGGCCTGGCCCGGTACATCCCAGAACGGCCCTTCGCCCAGCCGAGCCCGGTGCGGTGTGACTGCGGTCCACGACATGAAACCTCCTGCTTTCTTGTTGTTTTCAGGTGGTACCGGTTACAGCGCGTCGCGCGACGGCTGCCCATCTACCAGACGCTGAATGCGCAACGGGTTGGCATTCTTCAGCGCGTCGGGGAGCAGGCTATCAGGGTAATTCTGAAAGCACACAGGTCGCAGGAAACGCTCGATCGCCAGGGTGCCCACGGAAGTGCCACGGGCATCCGAAGTCGCCGGATACGGCCCGCCATGGACCATCGCGTCACACACCTCGACGCCCGTGGGGTAGCCGTTGAGCAGGATGCGGCCAACCTTTTGCTCCAGCAGCGGCGTCAACTCGCCGAACTGGGTGAAATCCGCCGGCTCGCCGATGATCGTCGCGGTCAATTGGCCGTGCAGGCCGTGCAACGCCGCAGCGAGTTGGGCCTGGTCGGCGACTTCCACGAACACCGTGGTGGGGCCGAACACTTCCTCCTGCAGCACTTCATCGCCGTTGATCAGCAGGCTGGCGTGCGCTTTGAACAGCTGTGGCTGCGCCTGATTGCCGGTTTGCGTCTGGCCCGCCAGGTGCTCGATGCGAGGATGGGCCAGCAGCGTGTGCAGGCCTTTGCCGTAGCTGTTCAAGGTGCCGGCATTGAGCATGGTTTGCGCGGGCTGGCCGCCGATCAGTTGGGCGACCTGTTGGGTGAAGCCTGTGAACGCTGGCGAGGCAATCCCGATCACCAGCCCCGGGTTCGTGCAGAACTGGCCGCACCCCTGCACCACCGAGGCGACCAGGTCGCGGGCGATGGTGTCTGCCCGGGTTTGCAGGGCCTGGGGCAAGACGATCACCGGGTTGATGCTGGACATCTCGGCGAACACCGGGATCGGTTGCGGGCGTGCCGCCGCCATATCGCACAACGCCCGGCCGCCCTTGAGCGAGCCGGTGAAACCCACGGCCTGGATCGCCGGGTGCTTGACCAGCGCTTCCCCCACACCGCCGCCGAAGATCATGTTGAACACGCCGCCGGGCATATCTGTGCGCTCGGCCGCCCGCATGATCGCATCGGCGACCCGCTCGGCGGTGGCCATGTGGCCGCTGTGGGCCTTGAACACCACCGGGCAACCGGCCGCCAGCGCGGCGGCGGTGTCGCCACCGGCAGTGGAAAAGGCCAGGGGGAAATTGCTCGCCCCAAACACCGCGACCGGCCCCAGGCCGATGCGGTATTGGCGCAGATCCGGGCGCGGCAAGGGCTGACGATCCGGCAGCGCCTGGTCGATCCGCGCGCCGTAGAAATCACCGCGCCGCAGTACCTTGGCGAACAACCGCATCTGGCCGCTGGTACGACCGCGCTCACCCTGGATACGCCCGGCGGGCAATGCCGTTTCGCGGCAGACCAGGGCGACAAAGTCATCGCCCAGGGCGTCCAGTTCATCGGCTATCGCCTCCAGGAACGACGCACGATGCTGCGCGCTCAGGCTGCGATAAGCCGGGTAAGCCTGAGCGGCGGCGTTGGCCGCGGCGTCGACCTCCTGCGCGGTGGCCTGGTAGAAATCAAAGGGCAATGCCTCGCCACTGGTGGCGTCGATGCTCTGCAGGGTGATGCTGCCGGCAGCGCTGCGCTGGCCGCCGATGTAGTTGTGGCCACAAATCCGGGTCATGCCTGTCTCCTTCAAAGGGTGCCTATGCCGCCAGGTGCCACGCCGCTGTTGGCCACGGCAATGCCGTTGATCAATGGCGCGCCGAATTCGGCCTGGCTGATTTCAAACACATCGCCTGGCTGGGTACGAATGCCGTCGGCAAACGACAAGGTGGCGGTGCCGAAGAAATGGATATGCACGTCACCTGGGCGCAGGAACTGGGTGTATTTGAAATGGTGGTATTCAAGGTTTTCGAGGCTGTGGCACATGTTGGCTTCGCCACTGAGGAATTCGTGCTGCCACAACACCTCGCCATTGCGCACGATACGGCTGGTGCCCGCCAGGTGCCGGGGCAGTTCACCCAGGCGCAACTCGGGACCGTAGCTGCAACTGCGCAGCTTGGAGTGGGCCAGGTACAGGTAATTCTTGCGCTCCATCACGTGGTCGGAAAACTCGTTGCCCACCGCGTAGCCCAGGCGATACGGCTTGCCGTCGTGACCAATCACATACAGCCCGGCGATTTCCGGCTCTTCGCCGGCGTCTTCGGCAAACGCTGGCCACGGGAATGGCTGGCCCGGACGCACCACGATGCTGCCGTCGCCCTTGTAGAACCATTCCGGCTGCACACCGGCCTGGCCAGCAGCCGGTTTGCCGCCCTCCACGCCCCATTTGAAGATGCGCATGCTGTCGGTCATCGCGCTTTCGTCACTGGCGTTCTGGTGCATCTTGTCCCGCGCCGACGCACTGCCCAGGTGGGTCAGGCCGGTACCGCTGACCAGCGTGTGGGCCGGGTCCGGGTGATCCAGCGGTGGCAAGATCTTCTGCGCGGCCAGCAGTTTGGCGTAGTCGTGGCTCTCGGCCAGGCCGAGGTGGTCTATGTGCTGTTGCAAGGTGACACCAGCCTCGATGGCGGCGAGTGCCAGGTCGCGTACCGTGCGGGCGGCCCGCACCTCGCGTACCTGATCGCCGTCGACCACGCCCACTCGGCGTTCGCCGTTGTTCAATTCAAACTGCACTAACCCCATGAGTGTTCTCCTGATTGCCAATTAAGTACGCGTGGCGCCACGGGCGCTGGCGGCGAACTGGTCGGGCGGCAGCACGTGCCTGCGCTCCAGCAACCGATAGACCACCCCGGTCAACACCACCCCGAACAGCATCACGCACGCCAGGAAGTACAAGCCCGACGCAAGGTTGCCGGTGTACTCCTTGAGGGCGCCGATCACGAACGGCCCGATGTAGCCGCCGAGGTTACCCACCGAGTTGATCAAGGCGATGCCCGCCGCTGCACTCGCGCCGGCAAAGAAACGTCCCGGCAAGGTCCAGAACACCGCGGTGCAAGAAAACAGCGCAAACGCCACCAGGCACAGCGCTGCCAGTTGCCACAGCGGCACTGTCAGCCAGGCGCTGAGGAACAGGCCGATGGCGCCCAACACGTAGAGCACGGCAAGATGACCGTAGCGATCATTCAGGCGATCGGAACTGCGCGGGACGATCAGCAAACCGATGATCCCGAAGATGTAGGGCACTGCCGACACAAACCCGGTGGTCAGGTCGCTGCCGCCAAACTGCTTGATCAAGGTCGGCAGCCACAGGCCCAGGCCATAAATGCTCAAGGTCACCGGCAGGTAGAACAGCGCCAGCAGCAACACGCGTTTGTCCTTCAGCGCATGCAGCGGGTTGCCGTGCCGGGTCTGGCCGTAGGCTTGCAGGTCTTTGGCCAGCTCGCCGGTGAGCCAGGCCTTCTCCGCCTGGTCCATCCATTTCACCTGTTGCGGCCCATCCGGCAGGTAGCGCAGCACCGGCCAGGTCAGCAGGATCGCTGGGGTGCCGATGACGATGAACAACCACTGCCAGCCGTGCAGGCCGAGTATCCCGTCCATGCCGAGCAAGCCGCCCGCCACGGGGCCGGTGATCATCATCGCGATGGGTTGGGACAGGATGAACAGCCCGAGGATCTTGCCGCGGTGCCTCACCGGGAACCATTGGGTGATGTAGTAGAGGACACCCGGGAAGAACCCGGCTTCGGCGGCGCCCAGCAGAAAGCGCATCACATAGAAACTATGGGGGCCCTGGACGAATGCCATGCCGATGGTAATCGCGCCCCAGGTCACCATGATTCGTGCGAACCAGCGCCGCGCGCCGAAACGGTCGAGCATCAGGTTGCTGGGGATTTCCAGCAGGAAGTAGCCAATAAAGAACAGCCCTGCTCCCAGCCCATACGCCGCATCGCCGATGCCGACATCCGCGCCCATGTGCAATTTGGCGAAGCCCACGGCCGAGCGATCCACGTAGGCAATCAGGTACAGCAAGATCAGGAAGGGAATCAGTTTCAGCGTGATGCGACGTATCAGCCGCTGTTCCTGGCTCATGTGAGCGGTCTCCGATTGTTATTTTTATAGAGCGTTTCGGGTTGCCTCTCGCGGAAAACCGCCAGGGCCAGGCCTCGTTGAATCGGACTATATAGTAATACTATTTAATCAACAACACTTCCAAACACCCGAATTTACGCCTATGTTAGGCCGAGAATGGATCTATATAGTCTTACAATAAGAGAGTCAGCCATGTCCGAGAAAAAGCCCGTCCTGCGCTCCGCCAGCTGGTTTGGTACCGCCGATAAAAACGGCTTCATGTACCGCAGCTGGATGAAAAACCAGGGGATTGCCGATCATCAGTTCCACGGCAAACCGATCATCGGGATCTGCAATACCTGGTCGGAGCTGACGCCCTGCAACGCGCACTTCCGCCAGATTGCCGAGCATGTGAAACGCGGCGTGATCGAAGCCGGTGGCTTTCCGGTGGAATTTCCGGTGTTCTCCAACGGCGAATCGAACCTGCGCCCCACCGCGATGCTCACCCGTAACCTGGCCAGCATGGACGTGGAGGAAGCCATTCGCGGCAACCCCATCGACGGCGTGGTGCTGCTGACCGGCTGTGACAAGACCACCCCGGCGCTGCTGATGGGCGCCGCCAGTTGCGACGTGCCGGCGATCGTCGTCACCGGCGGGCCGATGCTCAACGGCAAGCACAAGGGCCAGGACATCGGCTCGGGCACCGTGGTGTGGCAGCTCAGCGAACAGGTCAAGGCGGGCACCATTACCCTCGACGATTTCCTCGCGGCCGAAGGCGGCATGTCCCGCTCGGCGGGCACCTGCAACACCATGGGCACCGCCTCGACCATGGCCTGCATGGCCGAAGCACTCGGCACTTCCCTGCCCCACAACGCGGCGATTCCCGCGGTGGATGCGCGGCGTTATGTACTGGCGCACATGTCCGGCATGCGTGCGGTGGAGATGGTGCGCGAAGACCTGAAGCTGTCGAAGATCCTGACCAAGGAGGCTTTCGAAAACGCGATTCGCGTCAACGCAGCCATCGGCGGCTCGACCAACGCGGTGATTCACCTGAAAGCCATCGCCGGGCGCATCGGCGTCGAGCTCGACCTGGACGACTGGACCCGCATGGGCCGTGGCATACCGACCATCGTCGACCTGCAGCCGTCCGGGCGCTTCCTGATGGAGGAGTTCTACTACGCTGGCGGCCTGCCGGCGGTGCTGCGCCGCCTCGGTGAGGCCAACCTGATCCCGCACCCGAATGCCTTGACCGTCAACGGCAAGTCCCTCGGCGAAAACACCCGGGAAGCGCCGATCTACGGCCAGGACGAAGTGATCCGCACCCTCGACAACCCGATCCGCGCCGACGGCGGCATTTGTGTGTTGCGGGGCAACCTCGCGCCACTGGGTGCAGTCCTCAAGCCTTCGGCTGCCAGTGCCGAACTGATGCAGCATCGCGGGCGTGCCGTGGTGTTCGAGAACTTCGACATGTACAAGGCACGGATCAACGACCCGGAACTGGACGTGGATGCCAACTCGATCCTGGTGATGAAAAACTGCGGGCCCAAGGGTTATCCGGGCATGGCGGAAGTCGGCAACATGGGCTTGCCGGCCAAACTGCTGGCCCAGGGCGTGACCGACATGGTGCGGATTTCCGATGCGCGCATGAGCGGCACGGCCTACGGCACCGTGGTGTTGCACGTGGCGCCGGAAGCGGCGGCCGGCGGCCCGTTGGCCACGGTCAAGGAAGGCGACTGGATCGAACTCGATTGCGCCAATGGCCGCCTGCACCTGGACATTCCGGACGCCGAACTGGCGGCCCGCATGGCCGACCTTGCGCCGCCCGAGCAGCTGATTGTCGGGGGTTACCGGCAGCTGTACATCGACCACGTATTACAGGCAGACCAGGGCTGCGACTTCGACTTCCTGGTGGGCTGCCGTGGCGCCGAAGTGCCGCGTCATTCCCACTAATTGGGACGGGAGCAATGCTATGATGCCGCGTATTTCGCCAGAGTAGCCTCCCTGTTATGGATCAGCAGCCGACCAAGCCGCGCAAGAGCATGCACGCCCAAATCGTTCAGGACTTGGGCATGCACATCGTTTCCGGGCGCTTCAAGCCGGAAGAACGGTTGCCCATGGAGGCCACCTTGTGCGAGGAGTACAAGGTCAGCCGCTCGGTATTGCGTGAGGCGACCCGGGTGCTCAGCGCCAAGGGCCTGGTGATTTCCAAGCCCAAGGTCGGCGCCGTGGTGCGCCCACGGGTGCAGTGGCACCTGCTGGACCCGGACGTGCTGACCTGGCTGATGCAGTCGACACCCCACAGCGAGTTTTTCAACACCCTGGCCGGTGTGCGCCGGATCCTCGAGCCGGAAATCGCCGCGATGGCCGCGACCACCGCCACCGACGCCGACATCGCCACCATCGAAAAAGCCTACCTCGGCATGGAAACCGCCAATACCCACGAAACGTTGCTGCAGGCCGACCTGGACTTCCACCGGGCGATTGCCGATGCGACCCGCAACGACTTGCTGGCCTACATGTGCAATATGCTGTCGCTGCCACTTCGCGAGTCCATCAACATCACCAACCGTCGCCCCGACATCCAGGGCCTCAGCCTGCCCCGGCACAAAGCGATCCTCACCGCGATCAAGAACCGTGACGCCCTCGGCGCGCGGCATGCCTCCCTGGTGCAACTGGACGATACCCGGGTGGCGCTGGACACCGTGATGAACGTGCTGACGCCGCTGTAGCGCCAGGCAACCCACCGTCAAGTCGAGGCCGCCCTTGGATTACTTCGCTGCGTTAACCGCCTTTGTCGAAGCCGCCGAGGGCAATAACTTCTCCCGTGCCGCCGACCGGCTTGGCATCAAGGCTTCCACGGTTTCACGCTACGTGAAGGACCTTGAACAGGACCTCGGCATCGCCTTGTTCAACCGCTCTACCCGTACGCTGCACCTGACCGAGGGTGGCCAGACATTCCTGACGCACGCACGCCGGGTACTGGATGAACTCGAACAAGCCAAGGCCGCCACCTCCGCACTGAACGAACAACCACGGGGCGTGCTCAAGCTTAACCTGCCGCCCGCCTTTGCCCGTCACCATATCCTTCCCACCTTGAATGCCTTCCTGGCCCGCTACCCGCAGATCAAGCTGGAACTGGTGCTGGACGACAGCCACGTCAACCTGATTCATGCCGGCGCGGACCTGGCGATCCGCATTGGCACCCTGGCGGATTCCACGTTGAAGGCACGCAAGATCTGCGATGAGCGCTACCGGCTGGTGGCCAGCCCGGGGTTTTGCCGGGAGTATCCGGCGCCGGTCAACCCTGCCGACCTGGCTGCCATGCCGGCGATTCTGGGGGCGGCTGACAGCGCATTTGCCAACGGGCGTGAGGTGTCACCGCTGGTGCATAAAGACAGCATCCGGATCAACGACCTGGACGCACAATTGATCGCCGCACAACAGGGCCTGGGATTTGCCTTGCTGCCCGACTGGCTGGTAGCCAAACCCATTGAAACCGGCGAGTTGCTGGTGTGGTTGCCTGAGTGGGATATCCGCATCGCAGGCCGTGAATCGGCGGTGTGGTTCGTGTATCCACCCAAGCGCATCGTGTCTTCCAAAGTGCGGTGCTTCATCGACTTTATCGTCGAGCAGATGGGCGAAACACCGCACTGGAAACGTCTCAGCTGAAGCGGATATCCAGCGACCGCAGATAGGTTTGCAGCCCCGCATCCTGGATCGGAATCAGGAAGGCTTCCGTGTCGGACTCATTGAAGTGGGCATGCCAGTAACCTGGCGGCGTCACGAACGCCAGGCCCGGCGACCAGTCGACCCGCACCGGGTTGCGGATCTGCCCGTTGGCGTCCAGTTCGGTGCCCACCAGCGAGTAGCAACCCTTTGGGCAATCGATGATGAAATCCAGCGCAATCGACTGGTGTCGGTGGGGCTTCTGAATCGACCCCGGCGGCAGGATGCCGTACATCGCCCACAGCACATGGGTCACGGTGCGAGTCTGCGGGAAGTTGCGATTGCCCAGCAGGATGCTGATACGGCTACGGTCCTGGGCGCGGGGATCATCGGCCGCTTCGCGCAGTTTTGCGTTGACCAGCTCCGCGGGATACAGCGTCCGCACGAAGCGATCGGCACTGCGGGTCACGCCCAGGTAACGCAACAGCGGCTCATCGTGGACGTAATACAGGCGCGCATCCTCTGATGCGCTGAACCGCGCTTGCTGCAGACCTGGCAGCGCAATGAAGCAGCCTTTGGTCCAGTCGATGCGGTGCGCGCCCTGAACCACACTGCCCTGCCCGGCGATGACATAAAACACCTGTGAGGTGGCGTTGGGGTGCAGTTCCAGCGTATCGCCGGCGTTCAGGCGAATGAAGTTCGCACACAGCCCCGGACCGGTGGCCGGACCTTCGCAACCCAAGGCATCGCTGAGGTCCAGCGGCACTACCCGAGAGGGCCCACTGTCGTACAGCGAGGCCGGGAAGCTGTGATAGGGAATGCGCGTGATCAGGTTGGCGCTGATGGGATTGGCGGCCTTGCTGTATTCAAAGTATTCGGCATCGAGCAGGTGCTGCGGTTGGGTATCGGCCACGTCAGGCTTGAATTCGCTATTCATTATGATCACCTCAATCTACGACTGGATTTCGCATGCCCCGTGGGGCGCTGCGGCGGTGAAAGAACTATAGGCATTCAGCGGCGGTGGATTAATCCCTCATCTTGCATAGCAGTTGTGCGAAATGGGGCAGGCACAAGCCTCTCTTGGTGTACTGATAGTTTGATTCAACCAACTATCAAAGTGCCACTTTATAAATAAGTTAAATATATATACATCAGCGCCCATAAAAAATCCGCCGCAGAGACTGCGGCGGCAAACCAAAGGATGTTGTCGAAGCAGAGCGGCTAAGACAGGGTTAAAACTACAGCAGCGTGCGCATATGCACAGTGAATTTTAATTAATCGAGTTTAATCGGCAGTGCACCTGCGCACGCAACTATTGGCAATTAAACTATCCACGAAACAACAGGCTAGTTAAACAAACACGGTTGATCGTGGACTTCCGTTTTACCTTGCTGCTTCGCCGAAAAGGCCCGGGTTTGCCCCGGGCCTTTTTTTCGGGGACCATATCGGCCTTCTTTCTGATGTCACCCAAGGGAATCCCATGGCCAACCACGACCTCGCCTTCACCCCCGATCTCGACCCGGACTCCATCTCTTCCGACGTTATCGGCTTCAACGGCATTCTTGTCTCCACGCAAATCCCTACCCGCGCCGACGGCAGCCTGGAGCTTGGCGACATCACCCTGCAAAGCGAATGCACCCTGCAAGCCCTCAAGCTGGCCCTGGAACGTGCCGGCAGTTCGATTGACCGGGTCATGCACCTGACCATCTACCTGACCGACATGGCCGACCGCGCCGCGTTCAACGAAGTCTACAAACGCTACTTCGCCAAGCCCTGGCCTGTGCGTGCGGCGGTTGGTGTTGCCGCCCTGGCCGTCGAAGGCATGCGGGTTGAAGTCACTGCGATGGCCGCCAAGGGCTGAGTCAAACGCTCTATATCAACCAACGATGATCAAATGTGGGAGCTGTCGAGCTCCAGCGAGGCTGCGATGGGATCGCCTCGGTGTCACTGATACACCGCGGTGTCTGCATCGCGGGCAAGCCCGGCTCCCACCGTTGAGTGCATTCCAATTTGGGAGCACACCTGGGGCTTGATAGATGTCGATAGCGCATTTCGCAGCTACAATGCCCGCCTCCGTGACAAGCCTGACTAAAAAAACTATGTCCTTGCCCAAGCATCACCTGGAATTGCTCAGCCCTGCGCGCGATGTTGCCATCGCCCGCGAGGCCATCCTGCATGGCGCCGACGCCGTGTACATCGGCGGCCCGAGTTTCGGCGCGCGCCATAACGCCTGCAACGACGTGAGCGATATCGCGCAGTTGGTGGAGTTCGCCCGGCGCTACCACGCGCGGGTGTTCACCACCATCAACACGATCCTGCACGACAACGAGCTGGAGCCGGCGCGCAAGCTGATCCACCAGCTCTACGATGCCGGCGTCGACGCGCTGATCGTCCAGGACCTGGGGGTGATGGAGCTGGATATCCCGCCCATCGAACTGCATGCCAGCACCCAGACCGACATCCGCACCCTGGGCCGGGCCAAGTTCCTCGACCAGGCCGGTTTTTCGCAGTTGGTATTGGCCCGTGAGCTGAACCTGCAGGAAATCCGTGCGATTGCCGATGAAACCGATGCCGCCATCGAGTTCTTCATCCACGGTGCCTTGTGCGTGGCCTTCTCCGGCCAGTGCAACATCTCCCACGCCCAGAATGGCCGCAGCGCCAACCGTGGCGATTGCTCCCAGGCCTGCCGCCTGCCCTACACCCTGAAGGATGACCAGGGCCGTGTGGTTGCCTTTGAAAAGCACCTGTTGTCGATGAAAGACAACAACCAGAGCGCCAACCTGCGCGCCCTGGTGGATGCCGGCGTGCGTTCGTTCAAGATCGAAGGCCGCTACAAGGACATGGGCTATGTGAAGAACATCACCGCCTATTACCGCCAGCGCCTGGACGAGATTCTTGAAGACCGCCCGGACCTGGCCCGCGCTTCCAGCGGCCGCACCGCGCATTTCTTCCTGCCGGACCCGGAAAAGACCTTCCATCGTGGCAGCACCGACTACTTCGTCACCGACCGCAAGGTCGACATCGGCGCCTTCGACACCCCAACCTTTACCGGCCTGCCGGTGGGTGTGGTGGAAAAAGCCGGCAAGCGTGACTTGCAAGTGATCACCCATGAGCCGCTGTCCAACGGCGACGGCCTCAATGTGCTGATCAAGCGTGAAGTGGTAGGTTTCCGCGCCAACATCGCCGAGCCAAAAGGTGCGTTCGAAGAAGACGGCGAGAAGCGCTATCGCTACCGCGTCGAACCCAACGAGATGCCGGCCGGCTTGCACCAACTGCGCCCGAACCATCCGTTGAACCGCAACCTGGACCATAACTGGCAGCAGGCTTTGCTGAAGACTTCCGCCGAACGCCGGATCGGCGTGTCATGGGCGGCTCGCCTGCAGGAAGATCGCCTGGAACTGACCGTCACCAGCGAAGAAGGCATCAGCGCCAGCGTTGCCCTGCCCGGCCCGTTTGGCGTGGCCAACAAGCCGGAACAGGCCCTGGAAACCCTGCGTGACCTGCTGGGCCAACTGGGCACCACCCAGTACCACGCCACTGCGATCGAGCTGGATGCGCCGCAGGCGTTTTTCATCCCGAACTCGCAGCTCAAGGCCCTGCGCCGTGAAGTGATCGAGGCGCTGACCGAGGCGCGTATCCAGGCCCATCCACGGGGCGGCCGCAAGGCAGAAACCACGCCGCCGCCGGTGTATCCGGAATCGCACCTGTCGTTCCTGGCCAACGTCTACAACCAGAAGGCTCGCGACTTCTATCACCGTCACGGTGTGCAACTGATCGATGCGGCGTATGAAGCCCACGAAGAAACCGGCGAAGTGCCGGTGATGATCACCAAGCACTGCCTGCGGTTCTCGTTCAACCTGTGCCCCAAACAGGCCAAGGGTGTGACGGGGGTGAAGACCAAGGTTGCGCCGATGCAGTTGATCCACGGCGACGAAGTGCTGACGCTGAAGTTCGACTGCAAGCCTTGCGAGATGCACGTGATCGGCAAGATCAAGGGCCACATCCTCGGCCTGCCGCAACCGGGCAGCGTGGTGGGTTATATCAGCCCGGATGACCTGCTCAAGACCATCCCGCGCGGCGCACATTGAGTCGCCGGTGAGCGTCATGCTACGGCGTGACGCTCATCACTGTTTTCGAACGCCACCACCAACCCCGCTGCAACCCCGCCGCCGCGAGCAAAATCGCCGCCACGCCCAGCCATTGCAACCAGCCCAGGCGATGCCCAAAGGCAATCCAGTCGACAAAGATTGCCGCAATCGGGTAGATAAACGACAGCGCCCCGGTGATTGCCGTCGGCAACTTCTGGATCGCGCCATACAGCAACACGTACATCAAGCCCGTATGCACCACGCCCAGGGTCAGCAATGCGGCCCAGGCTTCCATCGACGCCGAAAGGCTGTGCCACTGCATCAGCGGTGCCAGCAGCAAGGCGCCCGTGGTCACCTGGATCAACGCCATCAAATGCGGCGGCACCTCCTTCAAGCGCTTGATGATCAGCGCGGCAATCGCGTACAAAAACGCCGCACCCAGCGCCAATGCCACGCCCACCAGATAGTCATCCCCGGTATTTGACTGATCGCCATGGGCAGTGACAATCGCCAGCATTCCCACGAACGCTACGCTCAGCCAGGCGAGCTTCTGCACGGTGATTTTCTCGCCCAGGAACACTGCTGCCAGCATCACCAGCATGAACGGCTGCACGTTATACACCGCTGTACTGATGGAAATGGATGCCCTGGCGTAGGACTCGAACAGCAGCAACCAATTCCCCACGATCGCCACGCCGCTGAGCATCGCCAGCCCGAGTTTGGTGTAGTCCAGCAAGTCCAGGCGCAGATAGCCGAGCAGCCAGCACACCACCACCAACGTCAGCGCGCCGATCACGCAGCGCCAGAACACCACTTCGACCACTGGCACTCCCGACACCAGCACGAACCAGCCGATGGTGCCGGATATGAGCATGGCGGCGACCATTTCCCATGAACCGCGACGTATGGATTTGTCCATGATTGAGCTCCTCAAGTGAGGCTCAATTATGGCAATCTGGCCTGTAGCGACTCCATATTCTAAATAAGGCGAACCTTTCATTTCGCCTATTCTTATTAGGCAAACCTGAGCAATCGCTTTCGGAGCGACCATGATTGACAGCATTGACCAGCAACTGATCGCCGCGCTGATGGACGATTCGCGCCTGTCCCTCAAGGCCTTGGCGGGTATCACCGGCCTGTCCTCCCCCAGCGTCGGCGAGCGGCTGCGGCGCCTGGAAGAGCGTGGCGTCTTGAAGAACTACACCGTGGACATTGACCCCAAGCATTTTGGCTATCTGCTGCAAGCCATCGTGCGCATTCGCCCTTTGCCCGGGAAACTGCAGGAGGTGGAGCGCCAGATCCAGGCGATCCCCGAGTTCACCGAGTGCGACAAGGTGACCGGCGATGACTGCTTCATCGCACGCCTGCATGTGCGCACCATGGACCAACTCGACACACTGCTGGATAAGCTCAACGCTTACGCCGAAACCAACACCGCCATCGTCAAGAAAACCCCGGTAAAACGCCGATTGCCACCACTGAGTGATTCATGATTCTGAGTCACTGATGCAGTGACGGGATCGCTATTCTGTCAATCCAGGGCGGTGTTTATGCTTGATCCACACATTGGAACAACAGGCGTAAACACCATGTATGTCATCACCGGAATCACAGGCAAAGTCGGCGGCGCCCTCGCGCGTTTTCTGCTCAATGATCGTCAACCCGTGCGCGCAGTCATTCGCGATGCCGGCAAAGGCGCCGTATGGGCCGCCCTTGGTTGCGAGGTCGCCATCGCCAATATGGACGACGCTGCGGCCCTCACTGAAGCATTCAAGGGTGCCACCGGCGTGTTCATCCTGCCGCCTTCGGATTTCGACCCGGAGCCGGGTTTTCCCGAGGCGCGCAAGGTGATTGCCGCCGTCGCTCAGGCCATTGAAGCTGCGGCCCCGCAGAAAGTTGTTTGCCTGTCGACCATTGGCGCCCAGGCCGAACACCTGAACCTGCTGACCCAACGCACCTTGATGGAACAGGCGCTGAGCGCGTTGAACGTGCCGGTGACCTTTTTGCGTCCGGGCTGGTTTATGGAAAACGCCGCCTACGACGTAGCCACTGCCCGCGAACACGGAGTGATCCACAGCTTCCTGCAACCGCTGGATAAGACCGTACCGATGATCGCCACCGCCGACGTCGGCCGCCTCGCTGCGCAATTGTTGCAGCAACACTGGAGCGGGCGTCGGGTAGTTGAGCTGGAAGGCCAATGGGTCAGCCCGAACGACATCGCTCGCACGTTGACCGAAGTGCTTGGTCGTGGTGTGACAGCACAGGTGGTGCCTCGCGATGCGTGGGAGCCGATGTTTCGTGAGCAAGGCGCGCAGAATCCAATGCCGCGCATGCGCATGATTGATGGGTTTAACGAAGGTTGGATCTGCTTTGAGCAGGCGGACGTGGTTAAGGGTGAGACCACATTGCTCAAGGTGCTGCGGGAGTTGGCTGCAAAAACCTGATGCCATGGCCTGCAAGCCAGCTCAGTGATTGGGTACATATCCGTTATTTGGGTAACGGCGGCGTATGGTTTCGCTCTTACAGCGAGTCACTTTGCAAAAGCGGCAAAGTCCACCAAACGGCATTGCTCCGCGGGCCGCCGCTCCGCAATACCTGCGTTCGGCCTCGGACTTATTGGGGATCAAAAGCAAGAGCACAGCGGCCTCCCGGCGGGCTTGAGTGTTAAAAGCAAAG